>CAZDTC010000085.1:0-8077 GCA_964508125.1 uncultured Candidatus Kuenenia sp. | reverse complement strand
GCTGCTCCATCGCCGAGGGCGATCGCTAGTCCAGTCTCAACTGTGATGGTGCGCTCGGAGTAAGCCGCGTATCTGCCCATCGGCTCTTGCGCATCGCACCGACCGTCTCCGCCGGAACTTCCCTGCGCCTACGAGTTGGGGAGGATTCGGGCTCCCCGTGTCCCGGAGACGGCGTATTTGACCAGCGCAGCCATGGATGGCGCAGCGCAGGCAAATCCGAGTGAGCCGGAGCCTGGAGGGCGAAGGCGAACGTCCGGCGAGGGGATACGGGGAGTCCGAAGCCGGCGTGTAATCAACAGGGCAGAGACAGGCTGAAGCCTGTCCTACTTGCGGGCGGGGCGGCGCTTGGCGGCGACCTTCGGCTCGGCGCGGGCCGGGGCGGCTTCGTTGAACTTGTCGGGCTGGCCCGTGAGTTCGTAGAGAAAGCGGCTCGGCTTGCACGGGCGGCTCTTGCCCCACTTCATGCGCGTGAGACACAGCGAGAGCACGAGGCGCTTGCGGGCCCGGGTCACGCCCACGTAGCAGAGCCTTCGCTCCTCGGCGATCGCGTCGAGGCCGTCGTTGAGCGAGCGGTGGTGCGGGAGGAGGCCCTCCTCCATTCCCACCATCCACACCTGGTCGAACTCGAGCCCCTTGGCGGCGTGGAGCGTCATCAGCCGGAGCACGTTGCCACGCGGCTTGTCGTCGCGAAACCGCTCCGCCTCGGTGACGTCGAGCACGAGCTCGTCGAGAAAGTCACGGATCACACGGGGAAAATCGCGGCCCGGCCGCTGCGATTTCTCGTGGGTCGCCAGCGCGTTCACAAGATCCTCCACGCAGCCGCGCCGTTCCTCGGCCTCCGCCGGAACGTCGTATTCCTTGGCGAGAAACGAGTGGTAGCCGGACACGGCCAGGAGCCGGTGAAGCACGTCGGAGGCCGCGCCCGGGGCGGCTGTCGCCTGCAGCGCCACGACCTGCTCGAGCGCGGCCACGCCCCCGGCCGCCGCCGCCGTGAGCCGCCCGGCATCGCGGGCCGCGCGCAGGGCCTGCCAGGTGCTCGTGCCGTCGCTGGCCGCCGCAGCCCGGGCGCCGGCGAGTGTCTGCGCCGAGAGCCCGCGCGGCGGCACGTTCGCGATTCGGGCGAGCGCGAGGTCGTCGTCGGGATCGACGAGCAGCCGCAGGTAGGCCATCACGTCTTTCACCTCGCGCCGGTCGAAGTAGGAACGGCTGCCGATCAGCTCGTAGGGAATGCTCTTCCGCCGCAGTTCCTGCTCGAACACCCGGGTCTGCTCACCGGTGCGCACGAGGATCACCGCCTCGCTCGGCGCCACTTCCCCCTCGCGGAGCCGCATCTCGACGTCGGCCACCACGCGGCGCGACTCATCGACGTCGTCCTGCGCCTGCACGATCGCGGGGGGCGGCCCCGAGGGCCCCGTGGCCACGAGTTCCTTGCCGTGCCGCTTCGTATTGCAGGAGATCAGTTGGTTGGCGGCCCGGATGATCTCGGGCGTGGAGCGGTAGTTTTCCACCAGCCGCACCGTCACGGCCTTGGGCCAGCGGCGCGGGAAGTCGAGGATGTGCGAGATCTGGGCACCCCGCCAGGCGTAGATCGCGGGGTCGGCCGCGCCCTCGACACAGATGCTGCGATGATCGCGGGCGAGCGCCGCGAGGATGCGCTCCTGGATCCCGCTCGTGTCCTGGTATTCATCGACGAGCAGGTGGTCGAACCGCCCCGCCTCCGCGCGGCGAACGTCCTCGTGGCCCGTGAACAGTTCCTCCACGACGAGGAGGAGGTCGTCGAAGTCGACGGCCCCCGCCGCCCGCAGCGCATTTTGATACCGACGGTAACCGGCGGCCGCGAGTTCCCACGACTCCGGCGCGTCGGCGGCGAGCGTGTCGAACGCGCCGTCGGGCCGCACGGCGGCGCTCTTCCAGCGGCTGACGCGGTCGACGAGTTCGCCCGGTCGCAGGACGGCGTCGTGCACCTTGAGCTCCTTGAGCACCTTGCGCGCGATCGACTCCTGCTCCCCGCGGTCGACGATCGCAAATCGCTCGGGATACCCGAGCCGCGGGGCATGCCGGCGGAGCACCCGGGCGCAGAGCGCGTGGATCGTGGAAATCTCGGGCTGGTCGTCGGGCCCCGTGCGGAGGATCGCTCGGGCCCGGCCGAGCATCTCCTTGGCAGCCTTGTTGGTGAACGTGACGGCCAGGATCCGGGAGGGCTTGGAGCCGCGGCGCACGAGATGGGCCATCCGGGCGATCACCACGCGCGTCTTGCCGGTGCCGGCGCCGGCCAGCACGAGCAGCGGCCCCACCGGGGCGTGCACGGCCTCTGACTGTGCCTGATTGAGCTGCATCGCCGGAATGTACCAGAACCACGTTGCCGATCGTTTCGCGGTGGCGATGAATAGCCTCGCGGCGGCGACTGTAATCTTGACGCGATCGGCCGCGCCGTTTCTATTTCTCACTTTCCGACCCAGTCCGGCCGGAGGCCGAAGTGATGCGAGGTGCGACGATGCGCGACGAGCAGAGGGGTGTGCCGGCCGAAGAACTCGAAGAGCTCGAGGGCAACGTGCTCGCGGAGAAGACGCTCGAGATCGTCGATCGGCTGCGGCCGCACACCAACGCGATTCTGCTCGGCCTCGGCGGCCTGCTCGCAGCCCTCGCCGCGTGGGTGCTCGTCTCGTCGCAGGCGGCCACGACGAAGTCGCAGGCCTGGGATGCGTTTCTCGCCGGCCTTTCGGGGGGCGATCCGCAGGCCTTCGATGAGGTGGTGCGGAGGTATCCCGGCACGCCCGCAGCCGAGTGGTCGCGGCTGGTGATGGCCGACATGGCCCTGATCGACGGCACGGAACTGTTGTTCGTCAACAAAGATCAGGCGCCGCCGCGGCTCCAGGCCGCTGCGGAACTCTACGGATCGATCCTCGCGGCGCGGCCGTCGGCGATGCTCGCAGAGCGGGCCACATTCGGCCTGGCGAAGGCCCGGGAGAGTCTCGGCCAGCTCGAGGAGGCCAAACGCGGCTATGCGGCGGTGGCGGCGGAGCATCCGGACGGCGCCCTCGCGGGCCTCGCCCGCACCCACGCCGCCGCGCTCGGTCGCGAATCGACACGGCAGTGGTATGATTGGTTCGCGGCCCAGACGATCGTGCCGCCGGCCCAGAAGCCGGCGGAGCCGTCCGCGAAGCCGCAGGAGTAGCCCCTGAGCGACGAGCGTTCCTCCCCGTTGGCTCCCGGCGACGAGGCGACGTTCGTGGTGCAGCCCGAGTCGGCCGGCCAGCGGCTCGATGTGTTCCTGGCCCGGATGATCCCGGAGCAGAGCCGATCGTTCCTCGCCCGGGCGATCGAGAAGGGGGCCGTGCGGGTCGACGGCGTCGTGGCCCGCGCCGCGGTGAAGCTGAAGGCCGGGTCGCTCGTGTGCCTGAAAGTGCCAGAGCCGCCGCGGGCCGGCCCGGATGCCGAGGAGATCCCGCTCGACTTTCTCCTGCTCGACGACACGATGGCCGCCGTCAACAAGCCGGCCGGGATGGTCGTGCATCCGGCGAAGGGCAACTGGAAGGGCACGCTCGCCGGCGCGCTCAAATGGCATCTCGAGCGCGAGGGTGCCGGCCTCTCCACGATGGGCGGCCCCACGCGGCCCGGAATCGTGCACCGTCTCGACCGCGACACGAGCGGGGTGATCGTCGTCGCCCGCACCGAGGAGGCCCACCACCGCCTGGCGAAACAGTTCGAGCGGCGCACCGTGGAGAAGACCTACCTCGCCATCACCCAGGGCCAGCCGGGCTTCGACCGCGACGAGATCTCCGCCCCGATCGGCATCCACCCCTACCAGCGGGAGAAGATGGCCGTACGGCGCGATCACACCACGAGCCGCGACGCCGTCACCCGCTACGAGGTGGTGGAGCGGTTCCGCGGGGCGACGCTGGTGCGGGTGACGCCGCAGACTGGCCGCACCCACCAGATCCGCGTGCATCTCGCCCACATCGGCTGTCCCGTGCTCTGCGACATGCTCTACAGCGGCCGCTCCGTGATCGAGCCGTCGCTCTTCGGCCTGGCGGCCGGGGCTCCGTTGATCGAGCGGCAGGCGCTGCATGCCGCCAGCCTCGCCATCGACCACCCGACCACGGGTGAGCGGCTCCTCCTCGCCGCCCCGCTGCCGACCGACATGGAGCAGGTGCTCGTCGCGCTCAGGAAGGCCTGATCGTCGATGAGCCGGCTGCGCCGCCCTCAGGCATCGACCACGAGGAGCTTGCCGGCCGCGTCGAGCGCGAGCGAGATGGGTTTCCGGCTCACACGAATTCGCATCAGCCCGGCGCCGTCCGGATTCTTCTCCACCTGGCCGGTGGTGCCGAGGGCGAGCCCCGATTCGGTGAGGTAGCGCAGAAACCCCGCCGACTGGTCGAGCACGCGGGTGAGTCGAAAGGTCGATCCGGCCGCGCACTCGGCGAGCGCCCGCATTGCCGGCTCCTCGGGCGCCGAGAGCGTCTTGCCGTCGCCGCGCGGGATCGGATCGCCATGCGGGTCGACGTCGGGATGGCCGAGGTAGGCATCGATCCTGTCGACGAGCAGGTCGCTGACGGCATGCTCCATGTGCTCGGCCTCGTCATGCACCTCGTCCCAGGGCATCTCGAGCGTGCGCATCAGGAACAGCTCGAGCAGCCTGTGCCGGCGGATGACGCGCAGCGCGAGCACGCTGCCGGCAGGCGTGAGCGCGACGCCCTCGTACGGACGGTGCGTCGCCAACCGCGCGGCATCGAGCGTCTTGAGCATGCTCGTCACGGTGCCCGGCGAGACGCCGAGCGCCGTCGCAATCTGCCCCGTCGTCGCCGGCTCGCCGCCCTGGGCCGTGGCGATCTGGTAGATCGTCTTCACGTAATTTTCGACGGTCAGGCTCGGCACGGCGCACCTCGATCGACGGCGGAATGGGCAGGCGGAAATTCCCGGGGATTGCCCGGTCTGCCGCCGCACCGCATTATGGCCTCGCTCCACGGGTCGACGAGAACTCCCCCCATGTCACTCAACGAATCGGGCCTGCGCATCGCGGAGCAGGCCCTCGCCGAGGCGGTGCCGCTCGGGATCGCGGTGGCGACGGCCGGCGGGGCGAGGGTCATCGATTGCGGTGTCAAAGCCCCCGGCAGCGACGCCGCGGGGCTCGTGCTCGCCGAGGTGGCGCTCGCCGGCCGCGGGCGGGTGTGGATCGAGCCTCCTGGCGGCCACGATGCGGCGTTCGCAGCCCACTGGCCCGCCTGCCCGTGGCCGGTCGTGGCCGTGCAGAGCGACGCGCCGGTCGCCGCATGCCTGGCATCGCAATACGCTGGATGGAAGGTGAGCGGCCACGGCTACTTCGCGATGGCGAGCGGCCCGATCCGGGCTGCGATCGGCCGCGAATCGCTGTTCGACACGATCGGCCTGCGGGAGCGGGCCGCCGTGGCCGTGGGGCTGCTCGAAGCGGCGAAGCTGCCGCCGCCGGAGGTGTGCGAGGATCTCGCCGCCGCGGCCGGCGTCAAAACGGAGGCGCTCCTGCTTCTGGTGGCCCGCACGGCCAGCCCGGCAGGCACACTCCAGGTGATCGCCAGGTCGCTCGAGACCGCGCTGCACAAGCTCCACGAGGCGGGCTTCGACCTCGGCCGCATCGAGCGCGGCGTGGGCCGGGCGCCGCTCGCTCCTGTCGCGGCGAACGACCTCGCCGCGATCGGCTGCACCAACGACGCCATCCTGTACGGCGGCCATGTGACGCTCGAGGTGCACGGCGACGACGCCAGCCTGGGCGAGATCGGCCCCAGGGCGGTGAGCCATTCGTCGCCCGCCTACGGCGAGCCGTTTGCGGCGCTGTTCGCCAAGGCCGGCGGCGACTTCTACGCGATCGATCCGGAGCTGTTCGCGCCGGCGCACGTCGAGTTCGTCAACCTCGACACCGGGCGGCGGCACCGGTTCGGCGGCCTCGCGCCGGCGATCGTGGAGAAGTCGTTCGCGACCGTGCGGGGCATTCCATCTTCGGCGGCGGGATGATGGCGATGCGCGTGGCCGTGTTGGGCACCGCGGGTGGGTGGCATGTCCGTCGGCTCGTCGCCGCGTTGGAGGCCCGGGGGCACGAGGCTCGCGTGGTCGGATGGCACGAACTGGCCACTGAGATCGGGCCGCACGAGCGGCATGCGCCGGCATGCGTCACCAATGCCGATGTGATTCTGGTCCGTGGCATGCCGGCCGGGACGCTCGAGGACGTGATCTTCCGGATGGATCTCCTTGGCAGGCTGGCCAGGGATCGCCACGTGGTCAACGCGCCGAGGGCCCTCGAGGTGGCGATCGACAAGTATCTCTCGCTCGTCAGGCTTCACGACGCCGGGATTCGTGTGCCGCGCACGATCGTCGCTCAGGACGAGACCGGCATCGAGGCGGCCTGGACGAGCCTCGGAGAGCGGGCCGTGGTGAAGCCGCTCTTCGGGTCGCAGGGGCGTGGCATCGAGCTGATCGTGTCCCGGCAGGAACTGGGCCCTTGGCTGAGGGCTGCCCGGCAGGCCGGACCGCCGGGCGCGGTCTGCTACCTCCAGGAGTTCGTGCCCCATGCCGGGTGGGACGTGCGCGTGCTCGTGGTCGGCGACCGACCGTTCGCCATCCGCCGAGTCTCGGCGGGCGACTGGCGGATCAACGTGTCGCGCGGGGCCCGCCCCGAGCCGTGGCCGCTTCCGGCGGACTGGGAGGAGGCTGCCGTCCGCGCGGCCGGGGCGGTGGGGGCGGAGATCGCCGGGGTGGATCTCCTGCCCGGACCGGTCGGGCCGATCGTGGTGGAGGTGAATGCCGTGCCCGGGTGGCGGGGCCTCCAGTCGGCCCTGGGCCACGACATCGCGGCGGTCGTCGTGGGCCACCTGGAAGGCCGGCTGCCGGCACGGCCGTAGTTTTTCAGCCAAAGACAGCCGGACAGTTGGCAAATGCGACTCTGGGGAGGTGCCTCTTTTTCGGGCAGGTCACCCACTGCCACCGATCCGGGCACTGCTGCCCAAAAAGAAGCCCATCCCTGCCGAGCGTGCGTAAGTCGTTGCCGTGCAGTCACTTCGTGCTGTCGCTTGACCACCCCGGATGAATGAAGCGTCCTGAGGGCGAGATCGGATCGCACCTGCGGACGGTTCTATCCAATGGATGCGAGGCACAGATGGCGACAAAGGCTCAGGACGTGACGACCCAACCCGAAACGACACCGGCCGGCCACGGAGCGGCCGCCGTGGTCGCGGTCGCCGAGCGGCTCTACGCCATGAAGCCGGAGTGGGTGGTCTTCTTCCGGGAAGTGCTCGGCGTCGACGGCCTCGTCCGCCGGGCGTTTCCCCGGCCGAAGGCGTTGGCGCGGTTCGAGTGCTCGCCGGAGTACGCCCGCATCCGGGAGATGCTCGACGACCTGCGCACCCAGCAGCGCGACCAGGCCGCTGGCCGGGAAACCCAGCGGGTGATCACGGTGCGCATGCCCAAATCGCTCCACGAGTCGCTGAAGTCCGAAGCGGGAAAGATGCGGGTCAGCATCAACACGCTCTGCATCTCGAAACTCCTCAAGATGCTCGACGAATCGGACCGCCGCGAACTGGCCGCCTCGGTCTCCGTCGGGCCCATGAACCCGAAGTGACGGCCTGCCGCCGTGGGGCGACCGTCCCGGTTGCCAATGCGGCCTCAACTATCGGCAAGCGAGACGCTTGCCCCACGGGTTGCCCAATGCGGTCTCACCTATCGGCAAGCGAGACGCTTGCCCCGCGGTTCCGGCGACGGGGGAGCGGACTGAAGCGGACCTGTAAGCCGGGTTCTGTTCTCCACAGACCCGAGGGTCAGGTGGAGCAGCGATCATTTCTCTAGGACGGCGGTTGCCCGCCGCCTCCAGCAGCCGACCCGGAAGAGGGTGCGGGACGGGCCGCCCCGCGCCGGCCTCGAGGGACCGGACTTCTTCCTGCTTGGCCTTGCTCCCGATGGGGTTTGCCGAGCCAGACCGGTCACCCGGCCTGCTGGTGAGCTCTTACCTCACCGTTTCACCCTTACCGCCGGAGCACGAGGCCCCGGAGGCGGTTTGCTTTCTGTGGCACTTTCCCTGACCTCGCGGCCGGTGGGCGTTACCCACCATCGCGGC
>CAZDTC010000084.1:0-8101 GCA_964508125.1 uncultured Candidatus Kuenenia sp. | reverse complement strand
GGCGACGAACCGGTCCTGATCGACCACGAGGGGCTCGCCCGCGACCCGGGCGATCGAGAGTTCGATGCCACCCGCGCCGTTGCGGTCGGTGCGGGCCGCGGGGATGAGCGTTCGCCGCATGGTGCCCGCGGCTTCGGCCGCCGTGGCAATCTCGCGTTCCAGATACACCGTGCCGTTGAACTCGGGCGCCGTCGCCGGCAGGTCCGGAAGATCGCGCCACTCGGTCGGCTGGGGATCCACGTCCAGAAATACGCCCCAGCCGCCCAGCACGAGCGACCCGAAGATGAAGGGCACGTGGTGCGTGCGTGCGCCGATGTTCGTGTAGCCGTGCCACGTAGCGGGCGGGATCGGCATCGCGTAGCCTTCGGTCACCAAGGCTTTGGCATCGCCGAGAATCGTGTGGCCGTGCAGCGGGCCATAGCCGAGGTGGATCTCCACGCCCGCGCGGTGGAGGTGGCAGGGCACGTCGGACTTCGCGCCGTCGAGCCAGGCGAGATTCCACGAATGTTGGTCGCCGTAGACGAGTGGCACGATCGTGATCCCGAGGTTCGGCACCTGGAAGCACGCCTGCGGTGGCGCGGCCGTGTCGCGGGTCAGCGACAGGCCGTTCCCTGCCGTGATCGCAGCCATGTGCTCCACGAACCGCCGGCGGATCGCGCGCAGGGTGGGAGTGTCTGCCAGATCGCAGGCTGCATCGAGGGCGTTGGCGACGCGGCCCACGTGGAGTGAATAATGATGAAACGTCGAGACGATCGCCCGAGCATCCCGCTCCACGGGAACCATCGATCGGTCGGCAAGATCGCCGAGCGAGTCGCACGCATGCGCGACGTGCAGCGCCGCCAGGCGGCCGGCGGCGTCCGCCGCGGGAATCTCGACGCCGGCGAGTTCGCGGCGCGTGGCGTGGAACGCCCCGATCACGTGGCGGCGAAACGCATGGCTGTAGAGCCGCGACAGCGCGATGTCGCGGCTGGTCGCGGCCGATGGATCACGGCCGCGGGCATGGCTCTCCGCCGCGAGCGCCACGAGCCGCGCATAGTTTGGATGCATCGGCAGCATGCTTGTCGATCCGCCGTCGCTCATGACGCAGCTCCGGCTTCGGCCCGCAGCACGGCCAGGACATCGTCGGCCGTGCGCTGGAGATCCCATTCGGGCCGCCAGTGCCAGTCGCGGCGGGCGGTCGCATCGTCGATCGTGCCAGGCCAGGCGGCAAGCACGCGATCGACCGCGTCGTCCGCGGCAAACTCCAGCCGGGCCGTCGCCACCCTGCTCCGGATCGCCGCCGCGATCTCGCCGGGCGTCGTCGTGAAGCCGCCGATGTTGTAGACGCGGCGGGTGAGGCACGGCGCCGGAGCCGCGAGCAGGCCGACGAACGCCCGCAGCACGTCGCGCACGTAGATCGCCGCCAGCTTCGTCTCCGGTCGGGCGGCAAACGTAAACCGGCCCGACTGCGCCGCTTCGATGAACGCATGCGACGCCAGGGCACTGGCTGCCCCGGCCGGAGCGTGCCGGGAGATCGTGATCGGCAGCCGCAGGCAGCGGAAGTCGAGGCCGTGCCTCTCGTGGTAGTAGTTTCCGAGCCGCTCGGCGGCCATCTTCGTCACACCGTAGAGCGTGGCGGGCCACTGGGGCGTGTCGTCCGTCAGCACTGCGGGCAGTGGTCCGCCGAACGCCGCCACGCTGCTCGCGAAGAGCATGGCCGGCTTGCCGTGGGCGAGCGCCGCTTCGAAGAGGCCGAACGTGCCGTCCATGTTCACCTGCCATCCCCGGCCGCGCTCCCGCTCACAGCTCCCGGAGAGCAGCGACGCCAAGTGGATCACGGCGGTCGGCTCATGCCGTTCAAACACACGTTCGATCGCGTTGGCATCGAGCAGGTCGCCCCGCTCGTACACGGCGCACGGTGCGGGCGGCCCGATCGGCCCGCCGGCGACGTCGAACAGCACGATCCTGTCGAACCGTTCGGCCAGCGGCCAGGTGAGTTGGCAGGCGAGATTGCCGGCGCCGCCGGTGATGAGGCAGGTTGGCATGGTGCGCCGAATTAGAGCAGAATCGACCCATGAACACGGACGCCGACGACCTCGCCGCCTTCGGTTACCGGCAGGAACTGCGGCGCGGGATCGGCGGCTTCTCGAGCTTTGCCGTCGCCTTCTCGCTGATCTCGGTGCTCACCGGAGTGTTCGCGAATTTCGACCACGGCCTCCGGCAGGTCGGCGGCGCTGTGGCCTGGTCGTGGCTCGTCGTGCTGGCCGGGCAAACGCTCGTGGCGCTCGTGCTGGCCGACCTCGCCGTGCGCATGCCGCTCTCGGGCTACGGCTACCAATGGACGAGCCGGCTCGCCAATCCCCACGCCGGATTCTTCGTGGGCTGGATGCTCCTCGTGCAGTTTCTGAGCGGATTTCCCGGGGTCTGCGCCACGCTCGCGCGGCATGCGGCCCCCCTGCTCGGCCCCGGATGGACGACGCCGCGGGGCCTCGCGCTGCTCACCCTCGCCGTGATCGCGCTGGTGGCCCTCGTGCATCTCGCCGGCCTGCGGCTTGTGGCCGCCTGCAACGACGCGGGCGTGTGGGCCGAGTTGGTCGGCGTCGCCCTGCTCGTGGCCGGCCTCCTGGCGGTGGCGACACTCAGCGGCGCGTCGCCGACGATCCTGTTCGATGCCCGGACCGCCTCGGGAAGGCCGTCCGGGCCGGGTGACTGGGCCCTGTCGCTGCTCCTCGGCGCGTGGTGTCTCACGGGGTTCGAGGCCGCGGCCGACCTCGCCGAGGAGACGCTGCAGCCCAGGCGCACCGTGCCGCGGGCGATCCTCGGTTCGCTGCTCGCGGCGGGGTTTGCCGGCCTGCTCCTGCTCGTCGGCTTGAGCATGGCGATTTCCGATCTCGCCGCCACGCAGTCCTCACCTGCCCCGCTGAGCGCGATCTTGCGCGCGACGTTCGGAGACTCGGGCACGTCGATGATCCTGGGAGTGGTGGGCGCGTCGGTGTTCGCCTGCGCGCTGGCGAGCATGGCGGCGGCGAGCCGCCTGCTTTTTTCGCTGGCCCGCGACGGCATGCTGCCCGGCTCGCGGCTGCTCGCCGCCGTCGACCCGGGCCGAGGCACGCCCGCGGTGGCGATCGGGTTTGTGTGCGCCATCTCGTCGGCGGTGGTGATCGCCCTGCCCGTGCTCGACGTGGTCACGCAGATTTCCGCCGTCGCCGGCTACATCGGCTATGCGGGCATCCTGCTCGCGGCGATCTGCGCGGGCTCTCCGCCTCCCGAGGGCGGCTTCACGCTCGGCCGGGCCCGGCCCATCGTCGGCTGGGCGGCGCTCGCGTGGGTGATCGGCGTGACGCTCGCGCTCACGCTGCCGGAGACTGAATTCCCTGGAGTCGCCACGCGGCACCTGCCCGCCGTCTCGACGGCCGTGGCCGCCGCGGGAGGGATCGCTCTCTATCTCTGCTTCACGCGCCGGCGGATTCTCGCCGGCGCGGCCGGGCCGCCCACGATGCAGCCGCCCCCCTCGGGCCCGCTCGGTCGGTAGGCGGCGCAGTGCGTTGCACAGTCCCGGGCGACTTGGCATAGTGACACTTTTCCCGGAGGTTGCCATGCCACGCCTGCCCGTGTCGCTCCTGATCCCGCTTGCCCTCATGACAGCCGCCGCGCAGGGGCTCGCCGCCAATCCCGTGGTCACCGACCGCAAGCAGGCCGACGACGATTTCGCCGTGCAGGGGGAATACGCCGGCAGCGTTCCCTACGAAGGCCAGGAGTTGACCGTCGGCGTACAGGCGATCGCCCGCGGCGCCGGGCGATTCGACGTCGTCGCCTACCCCGGCGGGCTCCCCGGAGACGGCTGGGATGGCGGCGCGCGATTCGAGGGCACGGGGCGTCGCGCCGGCCCGGGCGTGGTCGCGATCGAGGTCGTCGATTCGAGCGGAGTCACGCGGAAGGGTGAGATCCGGGGGGGCGGCCTCGCTGTGCTCGGGCCCGACGGCAAGGAAGTCGCGCGGTTTCCCCGAGTCGAGCGCGAGAGCCCGACGCTCGGCAAAAAGCCGCCCGAGGGCGCGGTCGTGATCTTCGACGGACCGGGCCCGGCCGACGAGTCGGCCACGCTGAAAAACGCCCGCGTCACGCCCGACGGCCTGCTCATGGAGGGCGTGGTGTCGGCGGCCGACTTCGGCGACGCCGAGTGGCACGTCGAGTTCCTGCTCCCCTACCAGCCGCTCGACCTCGGCCAGGCCCGGGCCAACAGCGGCGCCTACGTCGCCGGCTGCTACGAGGTGCAGATCCTCGACAGCTTCGGGCTCGAGGGGAAGAGCGACGAGTGCGGCGGCATCTACGGCGCCGCCGCGCCGCTCATGAACATGTGCCTGCCGCCGCTCCAGTGGCAGACCTACGACATCCAGTTCACGGCGCCCCGGTTCGAAGGCGGCAAGAAGGTGGCCGATGCCCGGATGACGGTGCGGCACAACGGCACCGTGATCCACGAGAACGTCGCCTTGCCATCGATGACCCCGGGCGGGCCGCGGAAAGAGGAGGGGCCGGCCGGGCCGCTGTTCCTCCAGGACCACGGAAACCCGGTGCGGTTCCGCAACGTCTGGGTGCTGCCGAAGCGTTAACGCGGCCCGCGAGCATCCCCATCCCGAGGCCTTTGACCATGCGCGACGCCCACCGCCCGTCGAACGCGCTCCGCGGCGCGGCCCTGGCGGCCCTCGCCGCCTGCGTGACTTTGCCTTGGGGAATGGTGGCCTGCCGCGCCGCCGGGCTCGAGCTGGCCGGCACCGTCGTCGTGCCGCACGCCCCGACGATCGCCTCGGATTTGCGCTACGCGGCCGAACGCGGTCCAGCCGACGGGGCCCGCGTGCAGTTGTTCGTGGTCAATCGCGGCCCAACCGCGATCACGCTGGCCCCCGAAGCCGCGATCACGGTGGGCGGCACGTCGCCCGACGGGCTCGTCGCCTCCGGCGCGTGGAGCTGGCACGATTTTCCTTCGCAGTGGCCCGACGAGCCGCTGGAGTTGCCGCCCGCGGGCCTCACGGTGCTCTCGCTCAACGCGGCCGGCGGCGGCTGGGGCGCAGGCACCGTCGCCGACGTCACCATCGCCGGGCACGGGGCCCTGCCGCTCGACGCCTCGCCGGCCGACGCCTGGATCTCGTCGATCACATTTCTGCGCCGGGCGGCTGCCGAGGGCATCGAAAGCGTGCAGCCCGACACGCTCGTGGTCCACGTCGAAAACGGATCCAGCCGCCCGTGGTCGATCCGCGGCTGCCGGCTCTGGACGCCGCGGCCGGGCGGCACGCACCGGGCCCTGTTCGCCGGCGACTGGCTCGAGGGCTCGAGCCCGTTTCCGGCCGACGGCACGATCCCCGCCGGACAGTCGGGCGGCATCGTCGTGACCGTGGCGGGCCTCCCGCTCTCCTACGCGGCCGTCGAGCTCAAGCTGCGCGGCCCCGACGGCGTCGAGCGATCGCTGTGGGGCCACGTGCGCGTGAAGCGCGAGCGGTTTGCGATCGGCGGCGGCTGGGTCGACTCATCGCTGCCGTCCGGCCGGTCGCTCCATGCCGACGACTACCTCCGCACGCTGCGCCGCATGCACGTCGACTGCGGCATGCACGGCCTCGTGCCGGGCTACACCGACGATCCCGCCCGTTGGGCCCTCTGCCCGCTGGAGTTCATGTCGGCCTGCCGCCCCTTCGAGGAATACGACACCGACACGGTTCTGCCCCGGGTGCACGCCGTCGAATTTCTCGGCGAGCCGCAGTATGGCGGCGGCCGTCCAGTGCCGCCGGCCGAGGTCTGGCGGAAGCTGGCCCCCTACCGCGCCACCCGGCTGCCCACGTCGGTGACCCACAGCGAGGAGCGGATCTGGAGGCACTACGCGGGGCTCTCCGACCACCCGCACTTCGATGCCTACCGCGTCTGCGCTCCCGCAGCCGATGCCTGGCGGAAGTACGACCGCTGGGGCGGCGCGAGGATCTCCTGGGGCGCACCCCTGGAGACCGTCGGCGACATGGCCCGCAGCCTGCGGGAGCTCAACCGCCCGGGTCCGATCGCCGCCTGGTCGCAGGGGACGCACCACGATTGGGATCCGGTGGGCGGCCGCACCCGCACGAGCCCCACGCCCGACGAACTCGTCGTCCAGGCCTGGCACGTGCTCGCGGCGCGGATCACGTCGCTCTACTGGTTCAACCTCAGCGTGAAGTCGCTCCTCGCGCACCGCGACCTGATCGAGCCGATGATGCGGGTCGACCGCGAGGCGCTCGTGCTCGAGCCGCTGATGCTCGAGGGGGCGGCGGGGCGGCACGAGCGGACGAAGCGGCCCGACGGCGGGCCCGACTGGGATCTGGCCACGATCTGCGGGCCGCAGGCCGCCGTGCTGTTTGCGATCGACCTCGACTACCGCCCCGACCCGGAGCACAAGGAGTTTGTGTTCGGCGTTCCGCGCGACGCAGCATGGAAGTTTCGGTTGCCCGGCTATCTCGGCGCGGTCACCGACGTGTTTCGCATCGACGCCGACGGCGTGCACGACGCCCGCTGGCGGCGCGACGGCGACGCCGTGGTCGTCGAGGGGCGGGCCAGCCGCGTCGCCATCCACGTGGCCGCGATCGACGCGGGGCTCCGCGGCCGGCTCGAGGCCCGGCGGCAGGAACTCGTCGCCGAGGAACAGGCCACGGCCTTCGATCCGGCGCGCGACGACGCCCACTTCGCCCGGCTCGCGGCGCTCCTCAAGCCTCCGGCGCGCGAGGCGGCGGCAGGCGACGGCCCGGGGCGAACGGCCCCCGCTTCTGCCGCCGCGGCCCCCGCAGCGCCCGGGCCGGTCGTGCGGAGCGTCATCAGCACGGCCGACGGCTCGCAGAGCATGGCCGAGGCGGAGCCGATCCCGCTCGGCGAACGGCCGGCGGGCGGCCTGCCGCTGGTCGAGATCGACATGAAGGAGCGTGGCCAGTCGATCCTCGGCTTCGGGGCGTCGTTCGACCATGCCACCTGCGAAAACCTCGCGAAGCTCGCCCCCGAGCGGCGCCGGGAAATAGTGGAGAAACTGTTCCACCCCACGCGCGGGATCGGCATGAACCTGATGCGCGTCTGCATCGGCACGTCCGACTTCACGGGCGTGCCCTACTACACCTACGCCGACGTCGCCCCCGGGGAGACCGATCCCGACCTGGCCCGGTTCTCGATCGAGAAGGACCGCGACCAGGTCATTCCGGCGATCAGGCTCGCCCGCGAGGCCAATCCCGCTTTGCTGCTCTACGCGTCGCCGTGGAGCCCGCCGGCGTGGATGAAAACCTCGGGCAAGCTCGGCACCGGCAGCCTGAAGCGAGAATGGCATCCGGCCTTCGCCCGCTACCTGCTCGAGTTTGTGAAGGCCTACGAGGCGGAGGGGCTGCCGATCCACGCGCTCACCGTGCAGAACGAGCCGCAGATGAGCCACAGCGGCTATCCCACAACGATCTGGACGGCCGAGGAGCAGCGCGACTTCATCCGCGACCACCTCGGCCCGCTGTTCGAGCGCGAGAAGGTGGCGACGAAGATCTGGTGCTGGGACCACAACTGGAACATGCCGGAGTTTCCGGCGACGATCCTCGCCGATCCGGCCGCGGCACGGTTCGTCGACGGCACCGCCTTCCATCATTACGAGGGCGAGGTGGCGGCCCAGGCGCAGCTCCATCGCGAATTTCCCGACAAGCACCTCTACTTTACCGAGGGGTCGATGTTCGGGGTCGACGGCGCGCGGTCGATCGTCGAGATCCTGCGCAACTGGTCGCGGTCGTACAACTTCTGGGTGGTGATGCTCGACGAACACCGCCGGCCCAACCGCGGCCCGCATTCGGCGAGCGCCACATGCCTGGAGCTGCTCGACGGCGGCACGGTGCGCACCAACTTCGACTACTTCATGTACGGCCAGTTCATGCGGTTCATCCCCCGCGACGCCGTGCGCGTGCAGTCGACGGAGCCCGGCGGCGGCCCGCGGAACGTGGCGTTCGTGACGCCCGAGGGCGAGGTCGTGCTCGTCGCCGTCAACACGTCGTGGAGCCAGCGTCGCTTCGCCGTCGCCTGTGGCGGCCGGGGCTTCGTGGTCACGCTGCCGGGCTCGAGCGTGGGCACCTACCGCTGGCCGGCTGGCCGCTGACGC
>CAZDTC010000083.1:0-8131 GCA_964508125.1 uncultured Candidatus Kuenenia sp. | reverse complement strand
GCCGAGCACATTCGTGCGCACGAGCGGCTGCAACCTGCGCTGCGTCTGGTGCGACACGCCCTTCACGTCGTGGCAGCCGGAGGGGAGCGAACAGAGCGTGGCCAGCGTGCTGGCGGCAGTCGACGCGCTTCAGCCACGGTATGTCGTCGTCACCGGAGGCGAGCCGATGCTCTTTGCCGACGTGGCCGAGCTCTGCCGGCGGCTGCGGGCAACGGGGCGGCACGTGACCATCGAGACGGCGGGCACGGTGTGGCTCGATGCGCCGGCCGATCTGATGTCGATCAGCCCCAAGCTCGCCGCGTCGGGCCCGCCGGCCGACACGCCGGGACGCTGGCCCGAGCGACACGAAGCGACGCGTCGCGCCGACGACGTGCTGCGGAAACTCATTGCGGCAGCGCCGTATCAACTGAAGTTCGTGATCGACTCCGCAGCCGACGTCACCGAGGCGCTTGCCTGGGTGGGCGACCTCGAGGCGGCGGGCACGCCGATCGACAAGCGCCGGGTGCTCTTCATGCCGCAGGGCCGCACGGCGGATGAACTCGCCGCGAAGACGGCGTGGCTCAGCGGTGAGTGTGCCCGGCTCGGCGTCGGCCTCGCCCGCCGCTTCCACATCGAGTGGTTCGGCGCCGTGCGGGGCACGTGACCCGTGGGGCAAGCGTCCCGCTTGCCATTACGTTTTCTTGGCGACCGGGACGGTCGCCCCACGCGGGCCGAACGTGAGCACGATCGCTGCGCCGATGGCCACGATCAGCATGCCCGCCAGGAAGAACGGGCTCACGGCCGCCGGTGGCGTATGGGCCAGCGCGATCGTGGCCAACGTGTTGATGACGGGCGCGCACCCGAACACGACCGGCATCACGGTGAAGGGCTTGCCGCCGAGCGTGAAGGCGAGAATCGTCCCGAGCGCGCCGAGCGCCCCGAGCGTACCGGCGGTCAGGCTCCACATCGTGCTCCCGAACTCCCAGCCCGCGATGCGACCCATCGGCGCCAGGATCCCCAACGGCACGAGCACCGCGATCAGAAAGTAGGCCACGCCGATGCAGATGAGCGGCCGCAGCCGGCTGCCCCCCATCGCGCCCTGGCCGCGGTGGAGCACGGGGCCGTAGGCGCCCCACGAGAGCGTCGAGAGCGCGATCGCGAGCAGCACCTCGACGAATCGCTCGACGGTGCGCTCGGCCTTGGCGGGCTCCACGACCTCCGCGCCGGTGGCGCCGGCAGCCGCCGCCGCGGCAGGCGGTTGAGCCTGCGGCTGCGGCTTGAACACGAGCACGGTCACCGCGCCGAGCACCACGAGGATCAGGCCCGCCAGGAACGGCGCCTTGAGCTGGTCGAACGCCTTGTTCATGAAAGCCGTGAGGAGCGTGTTGACGACCGGCGCCCCGCCGAACACGACCGGCATCACATAGATCGGCTTGCCGCCAAACCCGAGCGCGAGAATGACGCCGAGGGCCCCGAGCGCGCCCGCGCTCCCGGCGAGCAGGCTCCAGAGCACGCCCTTTGCCGTCCAACCGCCGCGCTCTCCGCGGGCGAGAAGGAGCAGCGGAATCAGGATCGCGATCGCGAAGTAGGCAATCCCCACGCATATGAACGACTTCAGGTTGTCCGCCAACTCCGGCCGTCCGGGATGCGCCAAATGCAGCACCGGCCCGTAGACGCCCCAGCAGACGGCCGTCAGGGCGATCGCGGCGATGAGGCTCAGGAACTGCAGCATCGGGAATTCTCCTGGAGAAGCGTGAGCACCGAACGCCCCACATCATCCACCGCCAGAAGCCGCATGCAATCGTGATGCACGAGCGGGCAGGTGCGCTTGCCGCAGGGGGAGCAGGGGAGGTCGAGCCGCAGCTCCACGAGCCGTGGCTCCTCCGACCGGCTCAATCTCGGATCCATCGACCCGTGGAGCACGATCGTGGGGCGGCGGAACGCGGCGGCGATGTGCCGTGGGCCGCTGTCGGTGGTGACGACCGCATCCGCCCGGCGGACCACCGCCTTCGCGAGTCCGAAGGGGAGCTTCTCCTCATCGGCGAGGCTGCGCACGGCCGGGAGCCCGGCCTGGCGCTCGATGGCACGGGCATCGTCGCGGTCACCGGGGCCGCAATGCACGAGGACCCGCGCGTCCGGCACGCGCTCAACGAGCCAACGGCCGAGCGCGGCGAATTTGTCGCCCCCCCACGACTTCGCCGGGCCGAACGCCCCGTTGTCGTTGAACACGATGAGCGGCGCGGCCGGATCGTGGTCTGGAAAGAGCCGTGCGAGCACATCATCGGCCAGCGCCTCGTCGGCCGGCGTCGTCGCCAGTTCGAGCGCGAGCGGCTGGCGCGGCACGCCGATCCGCTCGACGAGGTCCATCGCGTGCTCCGCGGTGGAGACCGGCCGGATTCGATAGCCGTCGCGGGCGGGAATGAGCGGGTCGGTGAGCAGCAGCCGCCGCCCGTGACGGGCGAAGCCGACGCGGCGCCGGGCGCCGCCCATGAAGGCAAGAGCCGCGGTCGAGAGCGAATTGGGGACGATCAGCGCGATGTCGGCCCGATCGGCCCGCAGCCGCCGCGCGACCGCGCGAAACCGTCGCGTCGGGTCCTTGCTCCGTCGGTCGTAAAACACCATCTCATCAAGCCACGGAGTGCCCTCGAGCAGCTCGGCGAACATCGGCTTGAGCACGCCCGTGATCCGGGCCCGGCCGCCAAAGTGCCCGCGCACGGCACGGAGCAGGGGGGTCGACATCACGAGGTCGCCGACCCAACGGGGCAGAATCACGACGATGTGCATGCTTTCCACCGTAGCGGCCGAGGCCCGGAAAACACAAAGGCAATTCACGCCCCGAAACCGTCGGTCAGGCGGACCGCAGCGCGTCACGGGGATTCACCTGCGTGGCCTGCCGGGCGGCGACCATGCCCGCGCCGGCGGCGGCGGCGAGCGTGAGCCCGCAGGTGACCACGATCCACCATATGGGCAGGGCGGCCCGGCCGGCCGCGAGCGCGGGCACGAGCGCAATGAGCCCTGCCACGGCCCCTGCTCCAAGCCCTGCTCCGACAAGCAGCACAGCCTCGGCGACGACGAGCATGCGCACTCGCTCCGCGGCAAACCCCAGCGCCCCGAGCAGGCCAAACTGCCCGAGCCGCTCGAGCACGCCCTGCGCCTGCACGGCAGCCACGCCCGCCGTGCCCAAGAGCAGCCCGAGCAGGCCGAGCGTTTGAAAGCCGGCCAGGAACGTGTTCTGCACGGCAGCGAGCCGCGCGAGCCGCGCGACCGCGGGCTCGAGCAGCACGCCGGCGTCAGCCCACACCGCCGCAGCCTGGCGGTCGAGGTCGGCGGAGTTCGTAGCGCCGCCGGAAGCAAGCAACGCGAGCCCGTATCCAGACCGCCGCGGGTAGGCGGCTTCGAAAGCCTGCTCTGCAATGAGCACGGAGCCCTGAAGGATGCCCGGCGCAAGGAGGCCCACGATCTCATACTCGACGTCTGCGCCATCGTCGTCCGGCACCTTGAATCTCGCCCCCACGCCGCCCACCTTGAGCGCCCACTGCGCCGTGGCTTGGTCGAGGATCGCAGGGATCGGGCCAGCCGCACCAGGCGAACGCTCGAGGAGCGTCCACGGGTTGTGTTCACCCGTGGGCAGCGGCGCGTGGGCTGTGAATGAAAATGAATTGCGGGCGATGAATCCCGGGCCCACACCAAGCACGACGGGCCTCATGGCGGCGTAAAGATTCGTGCAACTCGCATCGCTGCCGCCGCTCGACCGGAGGAGGGCGATCTCGGCCCCGGCGAACTCAGTGGCGGAGTCGGCGCTGACGGGCGTGCCAAACGACGCGATCGTCGTCCATCCGCCGGTCGGTGACCGCACATCGGCGGGAACCGGAGGGGGCCCAAGTTCGAACGCCGAGAGCGCGACGACGAGGAACTCGGCGATCGCCACGATCGCGATCACGGCGAGCGCCCGCGCGGGATTCGCGGCCACGGAGCGGCGCGCGAGCCGGGCGAGTGACATGACGACGCCCGCCCCGGGCGCGACGAGCCAGCGGTGCGCCGCCGTCACGAGCGCGACGAGCGCCGCGCCGCCGGCCACGAAGAACGACGCCACGGCCCGCTCGGGCGCCGCGCCGAGCCCCGTCGCAGCGACCGCCACGGCGAGCACGGCCGCCCCAACCACGAGCCACGCCCGGCCCCGCCCCTCGCGCCCCCGAAGCCCGCGGAAAGGAGACTCGGCTCCCTCGCGCAAGAGGGCGAGCGGCCGCAGCCGTGCCGTGCGGGCGGCGAGCCAGGCGAGCGCGGCGAGCGAGATCGCGATGCTCGCCGCGAGCGCCGCGGGAAGAGGCCGGGCTGCCCCCGCCGCGGCGCCGAGCGCGGGCACGTCGCCCCCGGCGACGGCCGACGTCCACGCCCGGCCGAGCGCATCCAGAAGAAGCGTCGCCCACGCCGGGCCGACCGCCGCGCCGAGCACGGAGCCGGCGATCGCCGCCACGCCCCCGACGAGCGTGAGCAGCGTCGCCAGCCGCCGTGGCGGCCAGCCCGTGGCGGCGAGGATGCCGATCTCGCGCCGCCGCGCCGTGACGAGCAGACGGAACAGCAGCCATTCGAGGAGCAGGCCGGCCATGACGATGAACGACGAAAGCGCGAGAAACAGCGGGCCGAACGGCGTCGACCCCCGCGCCGCGGCCCGGGCCTCGGCCGCGAGCGGCACGACCCGCAGCCCCGCAGCCTCGGGCCGGATCGCAGCGGCGATCCGGCGCGCGAGCGCCGCCGGATCAGCGACGCTCGCGCGCGGCACATGCCAGGCGGTCGTGTGGCCAAAGCGGCTGCCGGCGAGCCGCCGCGCCGTGGCGAGCGACACGAACGCCTTCGGCGTCGTCCCATGATCCTTCCAATAGCGGTCGTCCTCGTCGTGGGGCGGCGTGGTGCGCACACGGGAGGCGTCGAACGGAAACGGCGGATCCCAGTCGGCGATCGAGTCTTCGTCGCTGACGCCCTCCACCTCGGGCACGAGCGTGCGGTCGACCGCGGCTCCGCGCATCTCCGCGATGCCCGTCACACGCAGGCGAGCCCGGCTCTCCTCGACGCGGCCGTGCACCGTCTCCGGCAGGAAGGAGGCGATCTCGAGCGTGTCGCCCACCGCCACGGGGCTCCCCTGGGCCGCGAGATCGTCGGCCAGCCAGCGGTCGATCACGATCTCGTCGAGCCCCGGCAGCGGCAGCGTTTTTCCAGCCGCATCGACGAGGTCGCCGACGGGGAGCGACGTGGTATCGATGCCGAGGATCGTGGAGTACGGCACGGCGGCAGGCTCGGCCCGGGTGGTGGAGATCGTGGTGGCCAGGAACACGAGCGACGGCCGGCCGCCGAGCGGCGCAAGAATCTCCGCGGCGACCTTGTCGACCTCGGGCGCAAGAATGAGCCGCCGGCTCGTGAGCCGCATGCTCGGCGGGTCGGAAGCGGCGTCGGCGAGCGACAGACCGTAATCCTCGAGCGCAGGAGTGAGCCGGGCCCGCAGGGCTGCAGCACCGTCGGCCGAGCCGGCGGCAGGGGCGCCTCCCGCGACCGCAAAGATCACGTTCGCCACGTCCCCGCGATCGACGAGACGCTGCACGAGCGCGAGCGGCGCCACGACGAGCGGCCGGGTGACCTGCGCTGGCTCGAGGGCAAACCGGCCCAGCCCCTCCTGCGGCAGCACCGCGCCGGCCGTCACGCGCCGGCCGACCGAGCGCAGGTCGCGCCGACCGAGCGGGCTGTCGGCGGGCGCGACTGATCGCTCCGCAATCCGCAGCACGAGCGGCTCCCCTGCCTCGATGCCGAGCGCCGCGGCGAGCGGCGCATTCACCGCCACGTTGTCGCCTGCAAGGGCCGGCGGCGAGCCCGCGAAGCCGAGGGCGGCCACACCATCGCACCCGAGCACGACCGCCCGCGTGCGCCGCGCGGCGGTTTTTCCATCCGCCGGCGTCTCCACCACGGCCTCGACGACGAGCGCCGGCACGAATGGACACGCCGCATCCCGGGCAGGTTCCCCCGCGAGGTCACGGCGAAAAAAATCCTCGCCGACCACCGCCGCCTCGATGCCGCCGAGCCGCTCGAGGGCCAGCCGCAAGAGGCCCTGCTCCACGGCCGCGCCCACGCCGAGCGCGCCCGAGATCGTGGCCGCCACCACGCCGCAGGCGGCCGCGAGCGCGGCGAGCTGCCGCCACCACTGCCGTGCGAGCCTGAGCGCAAGGCCACCGACCGAAGCCACAGGCTGCTCGCGAGCCACCGCAGCCGATCCCGGGGCTGCGCTCATGGCCCGACCCGGCTCGGTTCGAGGCGGCCCGACTCGAGCCGGTGGATCGTGCCGAGCCGCCGAGCCACGGCATCCGAGTGCGTGGCCACGACGAGCATCCCGCCCGTCTCGCGGGAGAGCTCGACGAGCAGTTCCGTCACCACCTCGGCGGTCGCGGCGTCGAGCTGGCCGGTCGGCTCGTCGGCCAGCACGAGCCGGGGCCCGAGAAGGAGCGCGCGGGCCACGGCCACGCGCTGCCGCTCACCCCCCGAGAGTTCGCTTGGCAGCGACTGCTGCCTGCCTCCGAGGCCCACGCGGTCGAGCAGCGCCCGCGCCCGCTCGACCACCGGCGCGGCGACGTTCCCCGTGGCGAGCGCGGGCAGCACGACGTTGTCGAGCGCGGTGCAGCCGCCGAGCAGATGGTGCTCCTGAAACACAAACCCGATCGCGCGGTTGCGAAAGGCCGGCCGCGCGCTCGGCGGAAGAGCAAACGGATCGACGCCGTCCAGCCGCACGCTGCCGGCCGTGGGCTCGTCCAGCGTGCCGAGGATCGAGAGCAGCGTGCTCTTGCCGGAACCGCTCGGCCCCATCACCGCCAGCCGCCCGCCCGGCTCGAGCCGGAGCGACATGCCGTCGAGCACGCGAAGCAGGCCGCCCGGGACGGGAAAGTGCTTCGCCAGACCATCCACCTCGAGCATGCTCTGTTCCTCGTGCCTGCGGGCCTGCGTCGTCGCGCTGGAAGGCCGGTCAGCCGTCGCGAAACGCTGCGAGCGTGCGCACGATCTCCTCCGGGATGGCCACCGGCTCCGGCTTGCGGCCCGGATGCATGAGGCACCTCACGGCCACGATCTTCCCCTCGGCGACGAGCGTGCCGGCATGCTCGAAGCGAAACGCAAACGTGACGCTCGACCGGCCCACGTCCGCGACCCGGGCGTGGATCTCCACCTCGTCGCCAAACCGCACCGCCGACTTGTAGTCGCAGGCGGCCGACACGCGCGGCCAGCTGGCCGTACCGCCGTCCGGGAGCGGGTCGAACACGTGCAGCCCGGCCGCCCGCAGCAGTTCGTGCTCGGCCGACTCCATCCAGAAGAAGAAGGCCGAGAAATGGACGATGCCGGCGGCGTCCGTGTCGCGAAACTCGACTCGGCGCCGGGTCGTCAGGGCTGGCATGAAGGCCGCGGCGTCACTCGCCGACGTAGGGCAGGAGGGCCATGAACCGGGCCCGCTTGATGGCGCTGGTCACGGCGTGCTGGCTGGCGGCGGTGCAGCCGCTCTTGCGCCGGCTGAGGATCTTGCCCTGCCGGTTCACGAGTTTGCCGAGCAGTTCGAGGTCTTTGTAGTCGACGAACATCGGCCGCGGGCGGGCGCCGTCGATGAAGATCGGATCCTTCCGCTTCACCTTGGTGCGCGGCTTGGCCTTCTTCTTGGCGAACTTGCCAAACTTGGGATTGGGAGGGGGCATGAACGTTGATCAGTCCGTGTGATGATGAAGGGGGCAGGTCAAGGAAGATGCAGATTGAGAGTTGCGAGGCATGGGCCGCAGGGGCCGGGAGCGTGACCACCCGACCCCTGCGACGTCATGTCGATGCGACAGGGATCGACGACGAGCGACTAATAACGGTCGCCGCCGCGGTAGCCGCCACCACCGCCGCCGCCGCCGTAACCGCCACGGCCGCCGCCGCCACCGTAGCCACCGGAGCGACCGCCGCCACCACCACCGCCGCCTGGACGGGGAGTGCGCTCGCGGGCCTCGTTGACCGTCAGGGGCCGGCCGTTGATCTCTTGCCCGTTGAGGGCGTTGATCGCAGCCTGCAGGCCTTCGTCGGTCTCCATCTCCACAAAACCAAAACCTCGGGAACGACCGGTCTCACGATCGGAGATCACCTCGGCACTCCGCAC
>CAZDTC010000082.1:2998-8141 GCA_964508125.1 uncultured Candidatus Kuenenia sp. | reverse complement strand
CGATCGAATCGTCGACGAGGTCGCCGATCGCCACCGCGATGCCGCCGAGGGTCATCGTGTTGATCGTGATCCCGAACCAGCGGAAGACGAGGACGGTGAGGAGAATCGAGAGCGGCATCGCGGTCAGCGAGCTGACGCTCACGCGCAGGTTCCACATGAACAGGAACAGCACGACCACGACCCAGATCGCCCCGTCGCGCACCGCCTCCACGACGTTGTCGACCGCCGCGCTGATGAAGTCGGCCTGGCGGAAGATCCGGCGCTCGATCATCACGCCCTCGGGCAGGTCGCCCTCGAGCTGGTCGAGGCTCGAGTCGATCTTCCGGTTGAGGGAGAGCGTGTCGGCGTTGGGCTGCTTCTGCACCGCGAGGATCACGGCGGATCCGCCCTCCAGCCGGCCGTCGACCTTCACCTGCACCGCCCCGTCGCCGCGCTTCACGGGACCGCCGAACGTGACGTCGGCCACGTCGCGGATCAGCACCGGCCGCGGAACGCGCCACACGACCGGCGAATCGCCCACGTCCTCCAGCCGGAACGACTGTCCGCTGATGCGGATCAGCGACTCGCGGTTCGTGCCCTCGAGGATGCCGCCTCCCGCGATGGCGTTGGCCTTCGCGCCTGCGTCGACGAGCTGCTGGAGCGTCACGTCCTGGGCCGCCAGCCGCGCGGGCGAGGTGATGATCTGATACTGCTTGAGGATCCCCCCCATCACCGTGACCTGCGCCACGCCCTCGATGGCCAGCAGCCGGTTGCGGATCGTGAACTCGGCGAGGGTGCGGAGCGCGAGGCCCTGCTCCCGCGCCTGCTCGGGTGTTTCCGTCGGCCGGGTGTCGCGGAGCCCCAAGAGCATGATCTCGCCCATGATCGACGAGATCGGCGCCATCACCGGATTGGCGTCGGCCGGCAGCTTCGCCCGGGCGAGCTGGAGCTTCTCCGCCACGATCTGCCGGTCGCGGAAGATGTCGGTGCCCCATTCGAACTCCACCCACACGATCGACAGGCCGATGCCCGAGGCCGACCGCACCCGCTGCACGCCCGTGGCCCCGTTGAGCAGGTATTCAAGTTGCCGGGTGACGAGCGTCTCGACCTCCTCGGGGGCGAGTCCCGGGGCCTCGGTCATCACCGTGACGGTCGGTCTGTTGAGGTCGGGAAACACGTCCACCGGCATCCGGGCGAGCGCCATGACGCCGGCGACGACCACCGCGAGCCCGCCGATCAGCACGAGCAGGCGATTCCGCAGCGAGAAGGCGATGATGGCGTTGAGCATGGTGCAGGCTCCGGCCGCTAGCGGATCGATGCGAAGGCGGTTTGCAGGTCTGCGACGCCCGCTACCGCCACGACGTCGCCCGGCTTCAGGCCAGCCTCGACCGCCACGAAGCGGTCGTCGCTTCGCCCCAGCACCACCGCCTGACGGCGGAAGGAACCATCGGGGTCACGGATGAAGACGTACGCCTGTGTGCCGTTGCGCACGATGGCGGTCACCGGCACCGCGAGGGTGGGAGATGTCCGACCGATCGGAAGCGCGACTCGGGCCAGCATGTTGTGCTGCAGCACGGTGTCGGGCGGCACGTCGATCTCGAGCCAGACCGGAAGCGTGCGATCCGTCGCGTCCACCACGCTTCCGCGCCGCGCCATCGTGGCCTGGAAAACCCGCTCTGGAAGCGACATGAACCGGACGCGGGCGGCGTCGGCGCCGACCTCCGCTGGAAGCCGGCCGACCTCGCGCTCGACGAGATGCGCCCGCACCCAGGCGTGGCGGGGGTCGTGGATCTCGGCGACCGGCTGATCGGGCTGCACGACCTGCCCGGGCACCACGTCCAGCCTGACGACCGTGCCCATGACCGGGGACCGGACCCTCACCACAGGGACCACGGCTCCTTGATCTGCCACTGCTGCCGCCTCTGCGGCGGTGAAGCCGATCCCGAGCAGCTTCCGCGACAGGCTCTCGACCTGCTCCGCCGCCGTGATGGCCGCCGCCTGCGTCTCCCAGACCCGCTTCTGCGGCACGCTCTGGGTCGCCTCGAGAGCCTTGAGCCGCGCCAAGGTTCCCTCGTGCAGCCTTCGCTGGGCGCCGGCCTGGATGAGCGCGTTTTGGAGGTCGAGCGACTCGAGGCTGGCGACCTCCGCGAGCACATCGCCCACCGCGACGGGCTCACCGACCCTGCAGTTGATCCGCGTCACCCGGCCCTCCGTCTGCACCGCGGCGCTGGCCCGCGCGTTGGGGGGCACATCGACGAGCCCGTCGAACTCGAGCACCTCGTCGATGGCGTGCTCTCCCACCGGCTCGGTGCGGAGGCCCATGTTGGCCTCCGCCTCGGGGCTCAGCCGCAGGACGCCATTGATGAAGAAGCTGCCGAGCTCGTGGCTGCCCTCGGTGACGACCAGGTCGCCGGGGAAGACGCTGCCGTCGCGGAGCAGCGCCACGCCCGCCGCGACCGCCTCCACGACGACGTTCTGCTTCCGGTACTCGACCCCGTCCTTCGTGGCCGCCTCCTCCACGAGCACGTACTTCTCGACGCCGTTGGTGATGAGGGCCGTGGCGGGCACGGCGATGCGTTCTTTTTCCAGGTCACGCACGATCTGCGCCTGGCCCGTCATGCCCGGGAGGAATCGGGGCGGCCCGTCGGGCGGGTTCTTCACCACGGCCCAGACGGTGCCGAGCTTGGTCTGCGGGTCGAGCATCAGGCCGGTGGTATGCACCTCGGTGGTGAGGCGCTCGTCGGGAAAGGCGGAGAGGGCGAGCTCGACCCGCTGGCCGACGGTGACCGTGTTCACGTCGCGCTCCAACACATGCACCTCGGCCCACACCTCGGACAGGTCGACCACCTCGAAGAGGTGCTCGTTGGGCTGCACGGTGTCGCCGGCCACGACGTCGATGTGCATCACGGTGCCGGCGATCGGGCTCGTGATGTCGACGGTGCTGGTCATCGGGGGACTCGAGCCCGACAACACCGCCGTGACGAGATCGTCGGCGACCCCGAGGCCGCGGAGCTTCGTGGCGGCGACGTTCATCGCACCGCGCACCTGCTCCCAGCGCGCCTGGGCCTCCGCCCGTTCGCGCCCGGTGGCCACCTGGGCGTCGGCAAGGGCGGCGATCCGCTCGAGCGTCTGTGCCGCCAGCGCGTGCTCGGTGCGCGCCGCCAGGAGCTCGAGCTGGATCGTCTCCAGGGCGAGGCTGTCGATCGTGGCCAGAACCTGCCCGGCAGCCACGCGATCGCCGGCCCGCACGTGGATGGTCGCCACCCGGCCGCCGATCCCGGTGGCCGCGAAGGCGTGCCTATTCCAGGCCGGCACCAGCCTCGCATAGGCCAGGGTGCGGGCGTCGAGCGGCCTGGTGGTCACCTCGGCCGTCTCGATCATCAGCGCCCGATGCGCAGCGCGGCTCAAGGCGATCGTGCCGGCCTTGATGTCGACGAGCACCCCCTTGGCGGGCAAGGGCTCGTGGCCCTCGTGGGCCCGGCCGTGAGGCGCCGGGCCCGCGAGGGTGAGGCCGACGAGCAGGCCGCCCATCCGCGCGAGAGCGCGGAGCGCGGGCGCACGGAAACGGCGGCGGGCAGGCCCGCCATGGAGGCTAGCGCTGCACATAGTCCTTCGGCTCCCGGATCTGGTCGGGGGATTCCTTGGCCATGCGGACGAATTCCTCGACGCACGGGGGGCAGCAGAACTCGTAGGTCTTGCCGCCCACCACCCACGAGCATTGCGGATTGGCCTTGGTCTCCGTGATCGGGCAGATCGCGTCGCCCGCCTTCGGATGCATGTCGTGCTTCGCGACGAACGACTGGAACTTCTGCTTGGCCGTGAGCCGCCCGTTGGCCTCGATGTCGGCCGCGGTGTACTTGCCGCCCGGCGTCAGGAATAGCGCGGCCGACTGATCGTCGGTCGCGGGCGCGGGCATCTTCGCCTCGGGGTGATCGTCTGGCCGGATCGACGAGAAGCCGACGCGAAACCGCTCGCCCTCGATGCGGAGGTTGGGAATCGTCACCTCGACCTCGCCCCCGCGAAGCGGATCCGGCAGCACACCCTTGAACCGGGACGTCATGCCTTCCGCATCCCCTTCCTGGGGCTCGGATTCGATCTGCATGGGCACCGTGTCGCGCCCACCCACGGGCTTCACGTACGCCGTGAGCGCCTGCACCTGGGTTTCTTGGATCCGGGTCTCGTCCGCGCCCAGGAGATACAGCCTGAGCACGCCCTTGGCCTCGAAGACGGGCTCGATGTGGTAACTCTCCCGTCCCAACGGCACGATCAGCCCGCCGTTGGCGCCGATGCCGTGCTCGTGGTCGCCATGCTCATCGGCATGAGGCTCCTGGCCGCCGCGATCGACGGCCTGAACGGGCGCGGCCGCGAGCATGACCGCTGCGAGCGCGAGGGCCTTCGCGAGCTTCTTGAAGGCGACGCAACCTGGGGTGCACAGGATCGAGCCGAGGGGCGAAATGTTTCTCATGGCATACTCCTTTGAGTGAGAGACTGGGTTTCGGAGAGAGGGACCGGGTATCCAAGCGACAGACTGGGTTTGCACATCGACACGGCCGGGCCCCGCGGGGGCTGGCCGAAAGAGAGCCCGGGCAGACGGCTGCCTGGGAACCCGTGGATCACGGCGCGCAAGCGACTAACAGCGCAAGACGCCGAGCAGGCTCAAGAGCGAGCGGCCCGCCATCGGTGTCGGCCGTGCGAACACGTCGACCTGTCCGGTGGCCAGGGTTTCCGGGAACGGCCACGCCGAGGCGATGCCGGTGAGCATCGGTCCGCTCGGCACGACGATGCGTTGTTCGATCTGAACCGCAGTGGCAGCGACGCTCCGATGCTTACCCCGGCATGGGCAGCGGTGGCCATCCTGATCGCCGTCGCGCTCCGTCGCCCGATCGGCCTCGGCACACCCGGTATCCGCGGTCGCCCCCGCGCAGCACGGGCAGCACGCCGCCGTCGTCGTCGCCGCGGGCGCGAACGCGCGCATCGAGCAACAGCACCACTGGGGGCCGATCAGCAGAGCCAGCACCGCGGCGAGGATCGTCGTCCGATGGATTGCCTGCATCCGGGGCACTCGTGAAAAAGACCGATCGTTCCGGGATACCGCAGTCTTCGCGACCCGCAGATTCAAGGGTACCCATCCAGCCGCGCTGCAGCAAGGCGAATTCGGCCTGAT
>CAZDTC010000082.1:0-2898 GCA_964508125.1 uncultured Candidatus Kuenenia sp. | reverse complement strand
AATGAATGCCGGCTCGAATGGGCAGGCGGGGCGATCTGTCGCGAACCAAGAAGCTGGAGGTGTTCAGGCTGGCGGAGGCGTTCCGATAATTCCTCCATGAATGGCCGCGGCTTTCCCATCCGGCCCTCGTGCGGTCGAGGCCGGATGTGCTGACGCTTTCACGAGGTCTCATTCGCGGCGTTTGCGGGTCCGGTGATCGTCGGCGCGCCCGTCTGGCTGCAGTGGCGATGGTGGCGCTCGGCTGCCTCGTTCATGCTCCGTCGGCATGGGCGCAGAAACAGTTGGCCGACGACCTGATCGTGCTCGGGTCCGGACAGCGGGCCCAGGCCGCGCGGCGGGCGGCCGCCGCGGCCACGCCGGGAGGCTCGTACGGCAGGCTCGGGCCGGCACCGGGTTCCGGGGAGGCTGCGATTCGGCCCCTGCCGGGATTCGAGACGCGTGTCGCGCAGCAGCCCGACGTGCTCTCTGCCGCCGCCAATCCGATCGGCGGCGTGACGCCGTCGCGGCCGGAATACCTCGCCGCCCCCGCGCCGGCGACGCCGGCCGAAGCACCCCCGGGGGGGCCGCTGGAACTCCCGGCACCCCACGAGGATGGCCCTGCCGACGGCCTCACGCTCGACGCTGCCATCGGCCTCGTCAGCGGGCAGTCGCTCTCGCTGCAGGCGAAGTTTCGCGAGATCCCAAAGGCGACGGCCGACGTGCTCACGGCGGGCCTGCGGGGAAATCCGCTCGTGTTCGGCAGCGTCGACAACGCACCCTACGGGAATTACTCGCGGGAGCGGCCCGGGGAGGTGGGCTACGGCATCACGGTCATCCAGCCGATCGACCTGAACCGCAAGCGCGTGTATCGCGTGATCGCCGCCGAGCGTGCCCGCCAGGTCATCCACGCCCAGTATCAGGATGCCGTGCGCGTCGAGATCGACGCCGTTTCCATATTGTTTGTCGAGGCCTTGGCGGCCCGCGAGACGGTGCGCTACGTCGAGGCGAGCATCGCGGGGCTCGAGGAGGTGCTGGCGACGGTCGAGCGGCTCGTCGCGGGATCCGAGATGACGTCGCTCGAGCGCGAGCGCGTGCTCGTGCAACTCGACTCCGCGGCGCTCGCCCGCGAACAGGCCGCAGCCTCGTTCGACAAAGCCTGCGAGCGGTTGGCGGTGGCCCTCGCCCTTCCGTCGCCCGCGGTGGCGCCCCTGTCGCTGCGGGGTTCGCTCCAAACCGACGTGGGCCAGGTGCCGGCGCTCGAGCAGGCGATCCAGCTTGCGCTCATGAACCGGCCCGACCTGCGGGCCTTTCAGCTCGGCATCCATCGGGCCGGCGCCGAGATCGACCTGGCCGTGAAGGAGCGCTATCCGGACGTGTTCGTGCTCTACACGCCGTGGGGGCTCACCGACAATTCAGCCCTCGGTGAACGCAACGCCGAGTCCTGGGGCTTGAGCGGCATGGCGAGCGTGCCCTTGTTCAATCGCAATCAGGGCAACATCCGCCGCGCGCGGCTCAGCCGCGAGCAGACGGGCCTCGAGTTGGCCCAACTTGAGCGGCAGGTCGAGACGGAGACTCGCCAGGCGTATCGCGACTTCGAGGTGGCCCGCGAGAAGACGCAGCGGCTGGAGACCGTGATCCTGCCCCGCTCGCGCGCCATCCGCGACAAGACGCTCGCCCAGATGCGGGGCGGTCAGGTGGACGTGCTCTCCTACCTGCAGGCCCAGCGGGAATACGTCGACGTGGTGCGCCAATTCCGCGATTCGCTGATCGATCTCCGCCGAGCGGCGCTGCGCATCAACACCGTGGTGGGGATGCGGCTGGTCTATTAGTCGCGGGCCGTCGGCCACGGAACGGCCGGGCTCGGCCGTTCAGACCTCGTCGAGATGCGCGGTCGCGTCGCCGAAGGCCTGTTCGCGAATGCCCATCTTCCCCATGAGCGAGAGGTACAGCCGGCACATCTGCCGCTCCGCCGCCCCGGAGTAGTCGAGCACGCGGCCCGTCTCGAGCCGGCCCCCGGCCCGGCCGATCACGGCCATCGGCAGTTGGTCGTTGTCGTGCTTCGCGCCGGCCATCATGCTCGAGCAGTAGAGGATCATCGAGTTGTCGAGGGCCGTCCGCTCCCCCTCCTGGATCGCGTCGAGCCGCCGCGCGACGTGGGCCACCTGCTCGGTGAAGAACTGGTTGACGCGGAGCCAGTCGTCGCCGTCGGAATGCGAGAGCAGATGGTGGATCATGTAGTCGATCCGCTGGCCCGGCCGCTCCACCCGCTCGAGGTTTGGAAAACGCAGCGCCGAATGGTCGTTGTTGAGCTTGAGCGTGACGATCCGCGTGGTGTCGGTCTGGAAGGCGAGCACGAGGATGTCGCACATCAGCCGCATGTGCTCGCCGATATCCTGCGGCACACCATCTTTGGGCCGGGGGCGATTAGGTTTGTCAAGAGTCGGACGCCAGCCCTGAATTTCCTGCCGTTTGCCGGCTTTTTCAATACGTTGTTCGACTTCACGCACGGAATTGAGGTATTCATCAAGCTTGATCTGATCATTGCGGCTGACCTTGCCACGCAGGCTGTTGGCGTCGGCCAGCACCGAGTCAAGCACGCTGGCATCGGTAGCCGATGCGTCGTCGCGGAAGAGGCGGTCAAAGGCCAGGGCCGGATAGATTTCAAGGGGTGTGGGCGTGGTGGGCGAGCTCCACGAAATGTGAGAGCTGTATATCATCGAATAATTTTTGTGGACGGAAGCCATGGAAGGCTCGCACCCAAGAACGAGACTGGGGACTTTTGTCAACTGTCCGTATTTTCTGGCGAGCATCTGGTCGATGCTGGTGCCTGAGCGAATGGCTCCGCCGGGCGCCAGCGGAGCCCCTGAGAGAAGATTGCCGGTTTGTGAGCTGTGAATGTTCCCCTTCAGAGCTTCAGCG
>CAZDTC010000081.1:0-8151 GCA_964508125.1 uncultured Candidatus Kuenenia sp. | reverse complement strand
TGGGGCAAGCGTCCCGCTTGCCGAGAGTTGGGGCCGCATTGGCAACCGGGACGGTCGCCCCACGGTATGCTGAAGCGATGCCTCGTTTCCGACTTGTCGTCGTGCTGCTCTTCGGCCTCGGTCTTACGGCCACCCGGGCGCGTGCCGACGAGGGGATGTGGCTCTTCAGCCATCCGCCCCTCGACCGAATCAAGCGCGATCACGCAACGGCGCTCGGCGACACGAAGATCACGCCCGAGTGGCTCACGCACCTCCAGCAGGCGTCGGTGCGGTTCAACTCGGGAGGCTCGGGGTCGTTTGTGTCGCCCGACGGCCTCGTGCTCACGAACCATCACGTGGGAGCCGACGCCCTCCAGAAGCTCGGCACGCCCGACCGCAATCTCTATCGCGACGGGTTTTACGCGGCCACCCGCGACGAGGAGCTCCGCTGCCTCGACCTCGAGCTCAACGTGCTGATGTCGATCGAAGACGTGACGGCCCGCGTGCAGAAGGCCGTGACGCCCGGGATGGATTCCCAGGCCGCCTTCGCCGCCCGGCGAAAGGTGATGGCGGAGATCGAACAGGAGTCGCTCGCGGCCACGGGGCTCCGCAGCGATGTGGTCACGCTCTACCAGGGCGGCCGCTACCATCTCTATAGGGCGAAGAAATACACAGACGTGCGGCTCGTGTTTGCCCCGGAGCAGCAGATCGCGTTTTTCGGCGGCGATGCCGACAACTTCGAGTTTCCGCGCTACAACCTCGACGTGTGCTTCTTCCGGGCCTACGAAGACGGCCGGCCGGCGAGCGTGCCGCACCACCTCACCTGGGCCGCACGGCCCGTCGCGGAAGGCGACCTCGTGTTTGTGTCGGGGCATCCGGGCCACACCGACCGGGCCAACACCGTGCGCGAGATTCTCGCCATGCGCGACCGGCAGGTTCCGTTTACGCTCGGCATCATGAATCGGCTCGAGGCGCTCTATGCGGCCTACGCGGGCGAAGGGCCCGAGGAGCGCCGGCAGGCGATGGGCGACCTGTTCGGTGTGCAGAACGGCCGGAAGAACCGCGAAGGGCTGCTCGCGGCCCTCCTCGATCCCGCGCTCCTCGCGCGGAAGAAGGCCGACGAGGCGCGGCTCCGCGCGCTCGTGGCCGCGCGGCCGGGCCAGGCCGGGCCGTCGCCCTTCGAGCGGATCGACCGTGCCGAAGACGATCTCGCCCGCGTGGCCCTGCGGCACGCGATGCTCGAGGGGGCCGTGGGATTCAACTGCCAGTATTTCGCCAACGCGCGGATGCTCCTGCGGGCCGCCGAGGAGGCGGCGAAGCCCAGCGGCGAGCGGCTGCGCGAATATCGCGACTCCAACCGCGAGTCGCTCGAACTGCAGCTGTTCTCACCGGAGCTGATCTACGATGCCTTCGAAACGGTGAAGCTCGTCGACTCGCTCACCGCCCTGGCGGCAACGCTCGGCGCCGACGACCCGCTCGTGGTGCAGGTGCTCGGCGGGAAGTCGCCCCGCGAGCGGGCTGCTGACCTCGTGGCCGGCACGACGCTCGGCACGCGGCCCGGCGGCGGCCGGCCCGACACCAGGCGCGCGATCTACGACGGCGGCAAGGCGGCCGTCGCGGCGTCGAGCGATCCGATGCTCGCGCTGGCCAGGACGGTGGACGCCGAGTCGCGGGCCCTGCGGAAGGTGGTGGATGCCGCCGGCGAGCTGAAGCGGCAGGCCCATGCCGAGCTCGCGGAGGCGGTCTTTGCCGCCGAAGGAGACAGGATCCATCCCGACGCCACGTTCACGCTGCGGCTGGCATACGGCACGGTGCGGGGCTACGAAGAGCAGGGGCGGCACGTAGCGCCCATCACCGACTACCGCGGGCTCTTTGCCAGGGCCGCCGCGAAGCACGACACGCCGCCCTTCGATCTGCCGCCGCGCTGGCGCGACCAGCGGCCCGCGCTCGAGCGAGACGCCGAGTTTCTCGATGCGCCGTTCAACTTCGTGTCGACGGCCGACATCATCGGCGGCAACTCGGGCAGCCCAGTCGTGAACGTGCGCGGCGAACTCGTGGGGCTCATCTTCGACGGCAACATCCAGTCGCTCGCGCTCGATCTTGCGTACGACGACGTGCGGGCCCGGGCGGTGGCGGTGGCGGCCCCGGGGATTCATGCGGCCCTGAAGAAGGTGTACCGCGCCACACCGCTCCTGGCCGAGCTCGCGCCCCGCAGCGACTCCGCGGGCTCCGTTGCCGATGACGGCGGCTGGCGGCCGCTGTTCGACGGTCAGGCTCTCGGCGGCTGGAAGCCGTCTGCGTTTGGCGGCGAGGGAGCGGTGAGCATCGTCGACGGCTCGATCGAGATCGGGATGGGCGCCGACCTGAGCGGCATCACCTGGACCGAGGCGTTTCCGAAGCAAAACTACGAACTCGCCCTCGAGGCCCAGCGGGTGGATGGCAGCGACTTCTTCTGCGGCCTCACCTTTCCCGTGGGAGACGACCCCTTGAGCCTGATCGTGGGCGGCTGGGGCGGGGGCGTGGTCGGCCTCTCCAGCATCGACGGCCAGGATGCGGCCCGCAACGAGACGACGCTCTTTCGTGCCTTCGAGACGGGGCGGTGGTATGCCGTGCGCGTGCGCGTGACGCCGGAACGGATCGTGTGCTGCCTCGACGAGGAGGGCGTGATCGACCAGCCACTCGAAGGACGGAAGCTCTCGATCCGGCCGGAGGTGACCGCGTCGCTGCCGCTCGGCATCGCGACCTACACGACCACGGCGCGGGTGCGCAACATCCGCTGGCGACCGCTGGCGGCCGGAGCACCGTGATGCCCGACGAGCGCGGGGAGCCGGGCGCCGACACGGAAAAACTGCGGCGCAGGATCGCGGCGGAGGCCGCCCGGATCGTGGCCCGCGGCGGCGATTCGGAGCGGGCGCGGTATCGGGCGGCGCGGCGTGTGGGCCGCGGCTGGGTGCCGCCCGAACAGATTCCGGCCCACGACGAGGTCCGCCGGGAATTGCAGCGGGTGGACGCGCCAGAGTATGCCTTTGCGCCGCTCGTGGGCGATCGCCTCGACCGGATCGCGGCGCTCGTGGCGCCGCTCGGCGCCGTGCGGCGGGATCCCGCGCGGCATCCCGAGGGCGACGCGCTCGAACACGCCCTCCAGACATTCGACATGGTCCGCGCGGAGCGGCCGTATGACGAGGAATTGCTCACGGCCGCCCTCGTGCACGACGCGGGTCAGGCGATCGACCGCTCCGATCCGGTGGCGGCGGCGCTCGCCGCGCTCGAGGGCGTCGCGACGCCACGGACTCTGTGGTTTGTGGAGCACCTGCCGACGGCGCAGGCCTATCGCGACGGCACGCTCGGCCTGCGGGCCCGGCATCGCCTCGAGGCGCATCCCGATTTTCATGACGTGCTCGTGCTTGCCGACGCCGAGCGCCAGGCGCATGTGCGCGGCTACGACGCGCCGTCGCTCGACGATGCGATCGCGGCGCTGCGGGAGCTCGCGAACGAGGATAGGTAGGGATCCGTGGGGCGACCGTCCCGGTTGCCAATGCGGCCTCAACTCTCGGCAAGCGCGACGGTTGCCCCACCTTACGCTTCCGGTGATTGTCCCCCGAGGGCCGCCTTGACTGCCTCGCGGGCTTCGCGCCAGCGGGTCTTGACGGTGCGTTCCGAGCAGTCGAGCAGCCCGGCGATCGTCTTCTGGTCGGCGCCGAGAAACCACACGAGGTGAAACACCTCGCGGGCATCGTCCGGCAGCCGTTCGACCGTCTCCTGGAAGATTGTCCAGCGTTCGAGGGTGGTGTCGCGAGCCTCGAGACGGTCGATGTGCCTGACGGCGTTGGTGGTTTGGCCACGGCCGGCGGGAATCATGTTCGTGGCGTGGTTCGCCGCATACGACTCGGGGCCGGCATGCTTGCGGGCGAGATCGATGAGCTCACGCCGAATCTCCGTCGCGGCCAAGGCGAGCAGGTCGCGCGGCGAGCCGATCGCCATTTGGCCGAGTGACCGATGGAGGCGCATCGCGGCTGCCTGGAACACGTCGTCGGTGTCGTCCCAACGCCGCACGTTGGGGAACCGCGCAAGCATGCGATGGGCAAGGCGCCGGATCCGGTCGCTGCACAGGTCGATGAGCCGGTCGCGGGCCGAGAGGTCGCCGGCGGCGAGGCGGGCCAGGCAGTCGTCGACGTCCGGCGGCAGGGGGGCGTCTGCATCCATGGGCGGCGCGGAGAAGAGGCCGAAAAAGTGGTTTTGCCCGGGGAGTGTACCAGATTTGCCCCTCGTCGCCCCGGCGCCCGTTTCTCTGGGTGGAGAAACGTCGCATGCCCCGCCGGTCCCGTTCCGAAGCCCTTGCCCGCACCGTGCGCGAACCGCACGAGGTGCTCGGGCTGTCGCCCTGTGAGACCGACGCCGTGAAGGTGATCGAGGTCGCGCAGATGCTGCTCGGCCGCTGGCGACGCGTCCCGCTCGAGGAGCCGGCAGCGGAGCGGGAGCGATGCGCCCGGGAGGCCCGCAACCGCATCCGGCAGATCGTGGCGGCCAGGGAGGCGATGCTCGAGCGGATCCACGCCGGCCGGCGCGGCCGGTAGAGGTCCGGATGGGGGGTGATACACTCCGGCATGGCCGGCAGTGAATCGGATGGCGTTGACGAGCGTCGATCGATCGACTCCGCGGGGGCGAAAAACCGGCTCCCGTGGTGCGATGCCGATTCGGCATCGTGCGCCGCCGATGTCGCGTCGGCGCTGTCCGGCCGATCCGAGGGATTCGGGCTCTCGATCGACGATCCCCTCGACCTCGCCCCGGGCAGCGACCTCGGGGGCGTGACGATCCTGCGGCTCCTCGGCGAGGGAGGCATGGGCCGCGTCTACGAGGCCAGGCAGTCGGCGCCCGAGCGCCTGGTGGCCGTGAAGGTGCTGCGCGATGCGATCGCCTCGCGGGAGCAACTCGGTCGCTTCCAGTATGAGGCCGAGGTGCTCGGCCGGCTGCGGCACCCTGGGATCGCGCAGATCCATGCCTCCGGCACGTTTCGCAACGGCCCGATCACCGTGCCGTTCTTCATCATGGAGCTCGTGGCCGACGCGCGGCCGATCACGGTTCACGCCCGCGAGCGCGCTCTGGGTTGCGGGGCCCGGATCGCGCTCTTCCGCGGCGTCTGCGACGCGGTCGCCCACGGCCATCGCAAAGGCGTCATCCACCGCGACCTCAAGCCCGCCAACATCCTCGTCGATCCGGCCGGCGAGCCGAAGGTGATCGACTTCGGCGTGGCCCGCTCGACCGCCGTCGATCCGGCCCGCGGCGGGCTGCACACCGCGGCCGGGCAGCTCGTGGGCACGCTGCTCTACATGAGCCCCGAGCAGTTCGAGGGCCGCGTGCACGACGTCGACGCCCGCAGCGACGTCTACGCCCTCGGCCTCGTGCTCCATGAACTCCTCGTCGACCGTCTCCCGCGCGGTCACGCGGACGGATCGCTCGGGGAGGCAGTCCGCGAGATGCCCGACACCGGCCCCCGGGCCGCGGTGGCCGTGGAGAAGACTGCCAGAGCGGCCGGGTGCGGGCGCGGTGCGGCGCGTTCGCTCGCCGCGATCGTGCGCACGTGCCTCGCCCACGACGCGACCGCGAGGTATGCGACGGCCGGCGACGTGAAAGCCGAACTCGACCGCTGGCTAGCCGGCGAACCGGTGCTCGCCCGGCCCCAGACGTCGCTCGAGACGCTCGTCCGGCTGGTGCGCCGCCACCGCATCGCCGCAGTCGCAGTGGCGACTGCTGCGGCCGCGGTCGTGGCCGCTGTCATGGGCATCTCGGCATTTTCAATCGACGCGGCGCGGCAGGCGGCCTCGGCCCGCGCCGAGCTCTACGCGGCGAACGTGCTGCTGGCGGCGGAATCGCGCGACCGGGCCGCCCTCCCCGAGGCACGGCGCCGGCTGGCCGCGGCGCGGGGGTTCGCCGCCAGCTCGGGAAGCCGCCGGCCCGTCGAGATCGGCTGCATCGCCGCGGCGCTCGACGACTCCGTCGCCGTGGCCGCGAGCCATGCGTCGGCGGTGCTCGCGACGGCGCTGTCACCGAACGGCCGGCGGCTGGCGACCGGGGGCCGCGACGGGACGGTGCGGATCGTGTCGGCAACCGGCGATGACACGGCGGGCGAGCCGCCGCTGGATCTCGACGGGCACGACGCCGAGGTGTGGCGGATGGCGTGGTCGCCGGATGGCGCGCGGGTCGCGACGGCATCGGCCGACAAGACGGCCCGGGTCTGGGACGCCACGACCGGCCGTGAACTGCTGCGAATCGACGGCCATCGGTCGACGGTGTACGGCATCGACTTCAGCAGCGACGGCGGCATGCTCGTGACGTCGGGCGCCGACAAGACGGCCCGCCTGTGGGATGCGGCGACGGGAGCTGAGATCGGGCGGCTCGAAGGCCACGACGGCACTGTGTATTCGGTGTGCCTCACCGCCGACGGCCGACGGGCCGTGACCGCCTCGCAGGACGCGACCGTGCGGATCTGGGACGTGGCCGAACGTGAACTGCTGCAGACGCTCATGGGGCACGGCGACTGGGTCTTCCAGGCGGCGCTCGCGCCGGATGAGAGATGGATCGCATCCGCTTCGCGGGACGGCACCGTGCGGCTGTGGCGATTCTCAGACGGCAGGCTGCAGGCGACGCTCCGCCACCCTGTGCGGGTGAATGCCCTCGCGTTCACCGGCGACGGCCGGCACGTGGTGACGGCAGCGCACGACGGCCTGCTGCGGAGCTTCACCACTTCGCGCGGGAGGGAGATCTGGCGGGGCATGGGCCATGATTCCGCCATCTGGACGGTGACGAGCGGGCGGGAGGGGGCGGCCGTGGCGACCGGGGCGGGGGATGGAACGGCGCGGCTCTGGATCGCCGACGGCAGCTGCGCGCCCGTGGTGAAGGCGCCACACCGAGTGCGGGCGCTGGCGTTTTCCCCCGATGGCACGGCGTTCGCCGTGGGCGGCGAGGGCCCGACCGTCGAACTGCGGGATGCGCGCACGCTCGAGCCGCGTGCCCGCTTTCCGGCTGCTCCCAAGGGAGTGAGGGACATCGCCTTCCTCGAGGGGGGCGCGATGGTGGCGGCAGCCTGCGACGATGGCGCGGTGAGGGCGTGGCCCGTGGACGGCCGGCGGCCCGAGTTGCGGATCGCGTGTCATGCACGCCCGATTTTTTCGATGGCGTTCACTGCGGATGGTGCGCGGATCGCGACCGCTTCCGAGGATCACACGGTGGCCATCCGCGAAGTCGCGCAGGCGGGCGCGACCCTCCACACCCTCAAGCATCGAAAACGCTGTTTTTGCGTGCGGTTCTCCCGGGACGAGCGCCGGCTCTATGCCGCATACGAGGATGGTGCCGCACGGGTGTGGGATGTCGCGACGGGGCGTCACGTCGCCGATTTCACGGGGCACGAGGCCGCCGTGAACTGGCTCGCGCTGTCGTCCGACGGCGCACTCATCGCGACCGCGTCGTCCGATGGCACGGTCGGGATCTGGCGGACGGCCGACGGGGGGCTTCTCCGGCGGCTCGTCGGGCCGAGCCGCCAGGTGTGGAAGGTGGTGTTCACGCCCGACGACTCGCGCGTGGCGGCGGTGTCGGCCGATGGCGCGACGCATCTGTGGGACGTGGCGAGCGGCCGGCCGCTCCCGGTGCTCCGTTGTCATGCCGACGAGACGTGGGCAGTGGCCTTCGCGCCCGACGGCCGGACGCTCGCCACCGGCTCCTGGGACAAGACCGTCAGAATCCACGGCCTGTCGGTCGCGGACGTGTTTCGCGCACAAAGGGGACGCAGCTCATTTCTCCCCGCCCCCTCCCTCACGGAAGAGAAATGAGCTGCGTCCCCTTTTTCACTTTTTCAGGCCCAGATCCAGTTCAGCCCGTCACCCCGCTCAGCACCTGGCCCAGCGTTTCCTGGAGCACCGCGGCGCTCCGCTTGAGACCCTGCACTTCCTTTGGCCAGAGCTCGATCTCGAGCGTGCGCTCGGCACCGGCCCGGCCCACCACCGTGGGCACCGAGATCGCCACGTCGCGGAGGCCGTAGCAGCCCGACTGCACCGTCGACACCGGCAGCACCCGCTTGGAGTCGAGCGCGATCGCGTGGATCACCTCGGCGATCGAGACGCCGACGGCGAAGCCGGCGCCGGTCTTCTTCTTGATCATCTCGTCGCCCGAGGTCTTGGC
>CAZDTC010000080.1:0-8190 GCA_964508125.1 uncultured Candidatus Kuenenia sp. | reverse complement strand
GATGCCGTCTCCCGGCTCGTGCCCGGCGTGCTCGGCGACGCGGAAAGCGCCCGCCAGGATTCGTTTTCCGGAGCCGAGCGGCTCGTGGAAGGTCCCCAATACACGAGGCCGCGGGAGTTTCGCGGCCTGTCGGTACCCGAGGTGCTGCTCTCGGGCGACCATCGCCGGATCGCGGCGTGGCGGCATGAACAGGCCGTCGCCGCGACCACTCGGCGCACCCCCTCGAACCACTCTTCCACAATCCACACGTCCTTAAGGAGCTTGCCGTGAGCCAGAAGATTCTTTCCCATGTCGAAGCCTCGAGCCTCAAGCCCAGCGTGGCGCCGTTCGCCATCGGCGACACCGTCGACGTCCACACCCGGATTCTCGAAGGCGAGAAGGAGCGCGTGCAGATCTTCAACGGCGTGGTGATCGCCCGCAGTGGATCGGGCAGTCGTGAGATGTTTACGGTGCGCCGGATCGTCGCCGGCGAGGGTGTGGAGCGGAAGTTCCCGCTGCACTCGCCCAAGATCGCCAAGATCGAGGTCAAGCGGTCGGGCGTGTCGCGGCGGGCGAAGCTTTACTACCTGCGCGACCGCGTCGGCAAGTCGGTGCGCCTCCGCGAGAAGCGGGAGGAGCAGGCCGAGGCCGCCGCGGGCGCGAAGAAGTCGAGCAAGAAGCCCGCCGTCGCCAAGGCCTGAGGTTCGCCTTTTCGCCATGCGCCCGTCGCGTGACACGCTGGGACGGCGGGGCGAGGCGGAGGCGGCGAAGTATCTGCGCGGCATTGGCTACCGGATCATCGCCACCCGCGAGCGGGTGTTTCGCGGCGACATCGACATCGTGGCCCTCGACGGCCGCACGGTCGTGTTCGTCGAAGTGCGGTCGCGATCCGACACGTCCCACGGCCATCCGGCCGAGACGGTGGGCTTCCACAAGCAGCGGCGCATCGCCCAACTCGCCACGGCCTACATCCACCGGCACAGGCTCGAAGACTGCTCGGCGCGGATCGACGTGGTCACCGTCACCTTCGACGGCCCCGACGGCCGGCCTCAGCTCGAGCACTTTCAAAACGCCTTCGAGAGCCCCTGAGCAGCGCCGATGGCCGGCCGGCATCACGCGCGCATGGGTTCCCATCGGCCTCCATGCCTCACGGCAGATGCCGCCTGTGTTGGTAGACCTCGTCGCGGGCGATCTTCGCGATCAACCGAAAGTCCGACCGCCCGAGGATCGCTCGAAACCGCGGGTCGCCGTAATTGTTCTCCACCGTGATCAGGTTGACGTCGAGACGCGAGAAATCGACGCTCTCCAAGATCGCAAGCTCGCCTCCCTCGGTGTCGAGGCTGAGATAGTCGATCCGTGACATGCCGTGAGATGCAGCGAGGCCTTCGATGGTGAAGCAGGGAACTTCCAACTCCCGCCGCTCACCCCCTCCAGCCCGCATCTCGCGCTCGATCCTGTCCAGGTGACGCATGTCATACTCAGACACCACGCCGCTGAGCATGGCGGCACAGCCCTCGATATGCAGATACTTCACCGTGCCGGACGCGGTGGCGATACAGCCGTTGACGAGGACGCAGGTGCGATTGCTCCGCAACCGCGCGAACCCCGTCGGCGAAGGCTCGACGGCGATCCCGGTCCAGCCGAACCGGCGCTCCAGGGCACACGTGTTGCTGAACGTGACGCCGTCGAACGCCCCGACCTCGAAAAACACTCCGTGGCGCTTCCCTCCAAGCCGCTCGAATACGAACTGGTCCTGCCCGTCCTGACTCGTGAACCCCGCTGCCACGATCTCGGCCGGCGTCCTTCGCCAGCGAGGCACGTGATTCGTGACGGCCCGATACCAGGCTTTTTTCAATCGCTCGCGCAGCATCAGGGGGCTTGCCCGGCGATATCGACGCGGGGCCCCGCGCGATCCTGCCACGCGGAAAAACCTGCTGCGAGTTCGTGCGGATCGCTGAACACCGTGAATAATCCCGGCCGCAGCCGGCGGGCGAGCCGGTCGAGCCGTGAGCGCACCTTGTCGCGCGGCGCCTTGCCCTCGACCTGCCGGATCGCGATGCCCGCCACCTGGTCGGCCCGCCGCTTCGCCACGGCGGCATACACCTCGGGATCCCGCTCGCCCGAATCGCCCACGAGCAGGAAGCGCCGGCCGGGAAACTCGTCCATGATCCGCTCGATCGTGCGCCGCTTCGAACGCTTGCGCGAGGGCAGCCGGCCCAGCGGCGTGGAATCCTTGAGGCGGAAGAGCTTGAGGTGGAGCGATCCCGAGGGGAGGCCGACGTCCGCAAGGAAGCGGTCGAGGCACTCCGCGAGCTGCCAGGGGCTTGCCGAAACATAGTGAAACGCGGTCCCGCGGGCCTGCCAGTCGCGATAGACGTCGACGATGCACGGCACGGCACGGAAGTCGCGCACGAACGTGTTGGCGAGGAGTTCGCGGCGGTTGGCCACGTTCGTCTCCTTCACAGTGTCGTCGATGTCGGAGATCACCGAGAGGCCGGCCGAATCCACGAGGTGTACGCGGCCTCCGGGAGTGGGCTGCGATTGGGGCTCGTCGCCATCGGCCACGACGCCCTCGTAGGCGATCCACCGGCCATCGGGGCCGGCGCTGTGCGTGGCCTCGTGGACCTGGGCGTCGTCGAGGTCCAGCACCGCCTGGAAATGGCCCGTGCGATCGGTCTGCCCCGCGTCGTATGTCCGCCCCGCCACCGAAATGCGCACAGGCTGCCCCGCCACGCGCTGAAACAAAAATGCCTCGGCGCGCTCCTGAAACACGGGGGATTCGAACTGTCCGTCGTCAAGATCGAGCAGTCGCTTGAGCACGGCAAGCGCCATCGTGCGCCGCCGGCTTGGCGTCGGCAACGGCCGCGTGACCATGCCTGCGACGACGGCCCGCCACGGGCCGCCGGCGGCGGGCCGCGTCGCGTAGGTCGGAAAGAAGACGATCATGGGCGGAAGGCACGGGGCCGCTCGGAATCCGACGGCGGAGGCTGGAGCCGCCTCGAGTCCTTGCCAGCCGCGGCAGCAGCATTCTACAACTGCGGCGCGGGAAACCGGAATTTCTCCGGGCCGCGTACGCTGTGGAGTTGAGCATGGGAGTCAAGAAGACCGGCAAGGGCAGGCGCAAACTCGGCCAGAAGAAGCGGCGCATGCGGGCCCGGATCCGCCACCGTAAGGGCTGAGCCGGCGGCCGAACGTCTGGCGGGCGGTCACCCTCCGCACGACCCGCATAGTTTTCCACGGCCCGGCGACGCGCTCAGGCGAAGGCTCCGTTTTTTTCTTGCCGCGCCACCGTCGTGGGGTAGGTTTGCCAGGCGTCGCGGCGATCACCGCGATGCCTTCCAGACCAGCCGCGATTCACGCGGCACGACGACGGAGGCTGTGCGATGCCGATTGCGAATTTTGGCCGGACCATGCTCGTGGGAGTCGCGGTGCTCGGAGCACTCAGCGCCGGCGGCTGCAAGACCTTCACCGAGCGGTACATCGCCCTCGAAGTGTGGAAGTATGAGAAGTGCTTCGGCCATCTTCCGCCCGGCTTCACGCCTCCCGGGGCTGCCATTGCTCCCGCCGTGGGTCCGGCGATGCGGCCCTGCGGCCAGCCGACCGATTGCTGTCAGCAGGCGGCTCCGATGGCGGGCGGTTGCAACGATTGCCAGGGCGCAGTCGTCGATGGCGGCGTGCCGATGGGCGGGACGCCCGTCGGCGGACCCGGCGCCCCGGCCCTGCCCCCGGGCCCCGGCGGATCGCCCGGGCCGCTCCCGGCCGGCGCCGTGTCGGCGAGCAAGCCGGTCGTGATCTCCGACGAAGTCGTGCTACCGTAGTGGGCCCATGTGGCAAGCGTCCCGCTTGCCACAGTGCCCCCAAAATCCGCGCAGCCACGACGCTCTCACCACGAGTTTCAAGGGTGCGAGAGGCCGCCCGATGCCTCAGGCGAGGGTTTCGTCGGGGCCGGGGAACCGGCGGGCTTCGACGTCGCCCTTCCAGCGGGCCACGGCGTCGGTGATCGAGGTCTTCACGTCGGCGTAGCCGCGCACGAACTTCGGCACGCGGTCGAGCGAGAGGCCGACGAGGTCGTGATACACGAGCACCTGGCCGTCGCAGTGTGGGCCGGCGCCGATGCCGATCGTGGGCACGGCGAGCGACTCGGTGATCGTGCGGGCTGCCTCCGCCGGGATGCACTCGAGCACGACGGCACAGGCGCCGGCGTCCGCCGCGGCGCGGGCGTCTTCAAGCAGGTGGTCGACGTTCCGCTGCACGCGATAGCCGCCGAGTTGGTGCACCGCCTGCGGCCGCAGGCCCACGTGGCCCATCACGGGAATGCCCGCCGCCACGATCGCCGCGATCACGTCGGCCTGGCCCGCCGTGCCCTCGAGCTTCACGGCCTGGCATCCGGTTTCCTTGAGAATCTTCGCGCAGGCCTCGACGGCGGTGCGCGGCCCGAGGTGCTGAAGGGGAAACGGCAGGTCCACGACCACGAGCGCCCGCGATACGGCGCGGGCCACGATCTCGCCGTGGTAGATCATCTGCTCGAGCGTGGCGGGGAGCGTCGAGGCCCGGCCGGCCACGACCATCGCCACGCTGTCGCCGACGAGCACGCAGTCGACTCCGGCCGAGTCGACGAGCCGGCCGCTCGGGAAGTCGTAGGCCGTGACCATCGAGATCGGCCGCCGGTCGCGCTTGGCGGCGGCGAGGTCGCGGATCGTGACGCGGCGGGAGGCATCGGCCATCGGGAAACCCGGGATCGCAGGACGGCAGCGGGACCGTTGCCCGTGCCGGAGATTGTTATAGTGTGGAAGCCGATTCATGAGTCTGCTTCGAACCCTCGGGAAACGCCAGATGCACTCGCTCCCGTTGCCTGGTTGCCCGCGCGGCGGCGGCCGCGTGGCCGTGATCGCGATGGCCCTTGCCCTCGGCACGGCCTCCAGCATGACCGCCCGAGCCCAGCCCCCCGGCCAGCTCAAGTCGCTCGACAAGGACCAGCAGGTGGGGCAGGTGGTGGAGGTGGGGCCCGGCATCCTGAAGCTCCGGCTGCCGATGGGTGGCGAGCTCTGGAATGCGATGCCCGCGCCGAATGCCAAGATCGAGGTCACCGGCAAGGCGAGCCGCGAGATGCTCCAGCCGAAGCAGTTCATCAACTGCGCCGTCTCGCTCGACGAGTTCGGCAAGGTGACCGAACCCGTGCTCCAACTGTCGTTCACCGACGGCGGCACTCCCGGCGTGATGGCCGGCGGGCTGGGCATCGCCGAGCCGGGAGCCAAGCGGTTTTCCGGCAAACGCCCGGCAGGAACCTATACGCTGGCCGGAACGATCAAGCTGGTGCAGGGCGACGTGGTCACCATCATCGCAGGCCGGGAGAAATTCGACCTCACGGTGCCGGCGGAGGCCGAGTTGCTCGTGCGTTCGACGAACGTCGGCCTTGCATCGCGCGGCGACGTGTGCGAGGCGGAAGGGCAGTATTACCAGCCGCCGCAGTTGCTCGTGTCGTCGCTGAAGATCACGCTCGCCAATCCTGTCTCGCCGCCGCAGCCGAAACACAAAGCCCGCCGCCCGTAGGTAGGTACGGCCGTGTGGGGCAAGCGTCTCGCTTGCCGCGAGTTGAGGCCGCATCGGCGACCGGGACGGTCGCCCCACAAGTCGCTACTTGAGCCCCTTGAGAAAGTCGCCGAATTGATCGTCGTCGGGAGCTCGCTTGGCTTCGTTATCTCCGGCGAGGAATCCGAAGGCGTCGTCAGCCGGCGGTGCAGCCTCTTCCGCGGCGGCTTCGGCCGCCACCTCGATGCCGGGTGCCTCGTCGACTGTCGCCGGCCTCTCACTGGTGAGGATCGCCGGCGATTGATCGGCAGGCTCCTGCACCGGCTCGGCCGCGTGTTCGATCTGGAGGTGCTCGGAATCGGCAGCGTGAGTGACTCCCACCGTCTTGTCAGCCTCGGCTTCCTCGACGGCCGGCGGCGACACCACAGCCGGCCCAGCGGCATCGAACTCGACGCGAAACTCGAGGCTGCCGATCTTCACGACCGCCCCCGGCTCGAGCGGCACCTTCGCGCTTGTCTCGATCAGTTCGCCATTCAGGAACGTGCCGTTTGTGGAGCCCAGGTCGCGGAGATACACGCCACCGTCCTGCTCGAAAAACTCGCAGTGTTTCCGGCTGACGCGATCCTGCTGGATCCGAAACTTCGCCTCTTCGCTGCGGCCCACGAGGAGCGGCAACTGAACGCGAAACGTAGTGGCTTTCGACGCCGGCTTGGTGACGACGAATCGAACGTTCACCGGGGCAACTTCTCCGGCGGCAATGCAATCCAGACTGTCGAGTGTAACCAGCCCGCGCAGCGTGCCAACGCGCCGGCCCAGATTGCTCAAAAAACCCCGCTTGCCCAAAGGGTGATCTTGCGGCGACCCCTCGCGCCCCTATAATCGCCGAGTTCCGCGTAGGTGGCGACGCCGCGTGGGCGTTTGCGGGTGTAGCTCAGTTGGTAGAGCACCACGTTGCCAACGTGGTTGTCGTGGGTTCGAATCCCATCACCCGCTTTCGTTGGAAATGCAATCCAGCCTTTCTTGTCTTGTCACCCGCCTCCCTGCCCGGGGCATTTGCGTCCGCGACCACGCTGGACGTGTCCCCCGAGCCCCGTAATCGCCTCCGAGAACGAACCATGTCTGACTCCGCCACCGCGCTCGCCCCCTCCGCCGACGACGCCGCCCAACCGCTCAAGCTCGACGTCTCCGTCGAGAGCGTCTCCACCTGCCAGCGCCGCGTGAAGGTGTCGATCCCCCGCGACGACATCGACCGCCACTTCGAGGCCGCCGTCGCGGAGCTCATGCCGACCGCCCTCCTGCCCGGATTCCGGCCCGGCCGCGCCCCGCGCCGGCTCGTGAGCAGCCGCTTCAAGGCGGAGCTCGCCGACCAGATCCGCTCCCGCCTGCTGGCCGCCGCCATGACGCAGGTGACCGAGCAGGAGAAGCTCGCGCCGATCAGCGAGCCCGAGCTCGACATGGGCGCGGTCGTGCTGCCGGACGACGGGCCGATGACGTTCGAATTCTCGATCGAAGTGCGGCCCGAGTTCGAACTTCCCAAATGGAAGGGCCTGGCGATCAAGCGGCCAACCCGGGCGATCGGAGCCGCCGACGTCGACGAGGCCCTGGGCAACATTCTCCGCGAGCGGAGCCGACTCGTGCCCCATGATGGCGCCCCCGCCTCGGGCGACATGATCGTGGCCAACCTCCGGTTCCTCGATGGCGACACGGTGCTTTCGGAGGCCCACGAGCTCGAAATCATGGTCCGGCCGAAGCTCTCCTTCGCCGACGCCTCACTCACCGGGTTCGACGCGCTCGTGAAGAAGGCCAAGCCGGGCACCACGGTCACGGCCGACGTGAAAATCTCCGATGAAGCAGCCGTCGAGGCCCTGCGCGGCAAGACGGTGAAGCTCGAACTCACCGTCGTCGAAGTGAAGAAGCTCGAACTGCCCGAACTCTCGCCCGCGATCCTCGAGGAGCTCGGCGGCTTCGAGTCGGCCGAGGCGCTCCGCGAGGCGGTGCAGAAGCAGCTCGACGGCCAGCTCGAATGGCACCGCCGTCGCCAGGTGCGGCAGCAGGTGGCCAGCGCCCTCACGGCATCGGCCACGTGGGAACTCCCGCCGGATCTCCTCAAGCGGCAGAGCCTCCGCGAACTCGAGCGGTCGATCCTCGAGCTCCGCCGCAGCGGCTTCGACGACGATTCGATCCGCCGCCACGTCAACGAGCTCCGGCAGTCGGCCCTCGCGAGCACGGCCCGGGCCCTCAAGGAGCACTTCATCCTCGAGAAAATCGCCGAAGCGGAAGGCGTGGCCGACGCTGCGGCCGATTACGACGAGGAGATCCGGGCGATCGCGGCCCAGTCGGGCGAGTCGCCGCGGCGGGTGCGGGCGAGCCTCGAGAAGCGGGGGCTGATGGACGTGCTCCGCAACCAGATCATCGAGCGCAAGACGCTCGAGCTCATCGAAAGCAACGCCAAATTCACCGACACTCCGTTCGAGTTTCCGCGCCCCGACACCGACGCCGTCGACCACGCCGTGTGCGGCGTCGTCGTGGGCGAGGAGGAGATCCCCACGGCGAAGCACGCCGAGTCGGCCGAGGTCCGCCCGGGCGCCCGCCGCTAGGCCGGCGCGTCATCCCCCGCGAGTCACATCACACCATGCACGAGCCCCGCTTCAACCCCGCCGCCTCGAGCGCCCACCGCGACTA
>CAZDTC010000079.1:0-8225 GCA_964508125.1 uncultured Candidatus Kuenenia sp. | reverse complement strand
GGAGGGCCGCAGTGAGCGTCCGGCGAGGTGGTACGGGGCAACCCCGAGCCGGCGCCAACCAGTAGACGCAAACGCCATCAACCGCGGCGCCTACCGTCGCAGCGTGTCGCTCGTGAGATGACCGAAGAGGGTCTCGCGGCCGCGGAGGACGTAGAACTTGATCGGCCCGAGGTTGTCCTCGCGGGCCTTGTCGAGCACGTAGGCCACGTTGTCGACCGAGATCGTCTCCCACACGTGGAGCCCAACCAGGATGTCCCCCACGCGGATTCCCTGCTCCGTCGCCGGCCCGTCGCTCCGGACCTCGAGCACGACGAGTCCACCGCGGTAGCGCGACTGCATCTTCTGCACCTTGGCTGCCGGAGCCGCTTCCACCTTGAGGCCGAGCTCGAGCCAGCAGCGGTCATCCACGCTCACCGCGATCGGCCGGGCGGCGGCGAGCGCGAGTTCCAGCCGCTCCTCCGCTCCCGCGCGCAGGACCGTGACTGGCACGCTCTCGCCGGCCTTGCGGCCCAGCAGCGCCCGCTCGAGGTCGAGCTGGCTCGCCACCGGCAGGTCGCAGATCCGCGTGATCACGTCGCCAGCCTTGACGCCGATCGTCTCCGCCGGACTCGCCTCGTGCACGGCCTCCACGACCACTCCCCGCTGGCCATCCCCCTTGCCGACGATGCCGTGCCAGGTGTGATCGACCCGCTCCACGGAGAGCAACTCGGTGACCACGGCGAGCGCCTTGTCGATCGGGATCGCGAAGCCGATCCCTTGGGCGCCAGCCCGCACGGCCACGTTGATGCCGATCATCTCGCCGTTGATGTTGAGCAGCGGGCCGCCCGAGTTGCCCGGGTTGATGCTGGCGTCGGTCTGGATGAGGTCGTCATAACGCTGCGTGCGGCTGACTTCGACGTCGCGGTGCAGCGCCGAGATGATGCCGCGGGTGACGGTGTGCTCGTAGCCGAACGCGTTGCCGAGGGCGAGCACCGTCTCGCCCATCATCAGGTCGCTCGACGTGCCGATGGCGATCACCGGTAGCGGGGTGTCACTCGCCACCTTGATCACGGCAAGGTCGGTGCGAGGGTCGTGCGACACGAGTGTCGCCGAGACCGTCTGCCCGGAGGCGAGCGTCACCTCGATCCGTCGCACGCCCTCCACGACGTGGTAGTTCGTGACGACGTAGCCACGCGGGTCGACGACGACGCCCGTCCCCATTCCGTTGACGCGTCGCTGCTCGCCGTTTGCATCCTCGGTGCCGACGACGACCTTCTGGCCGTGAATGTTGACGACCGAGTCGCGCGTGCTCTCGATGGCCCGCACGATGGCGGTGCGGCGCGACTCGGCGGCCGGTGCGGGGCGGATCGGCGCGACCGTGCAGAGGCTGGCCACAACCAAGACGATGATCCGCGTACACCACATGAGAAGCGATCCTGCCCCCGGTCCCTCACCCCGGCTCTCCGGCCGGGGATCGACAGGCCCGGCCCGCATCGCTGCGGCGGTTCCCGCCTTGGGTTGGATCGGTCGCTCAAGGCCCGCGGTTCACCGCCGAGAGGCGTCCCGATACAGTTTTCCAGCCACCACCGGCCACTCCCTGCGAAGGGGGGATCTCGTGCGAAAAACGCTTCCGGTCGTGCCGCCGGACGCGAATTTCCTCACGTTCCCGGTTCCGGACGCCGTGGCTTTCCATCGCGCGTCCGGGCGGCGGGAGCCACGAGGAGCGGCAAGAGTTGCAGCGCGAGAAACAGCCCCAACACGGCGAGCACGGCGACCGGCCAAACACCGGCGATCCGCTCGCCGAAGCCCCAGCCCGCCTCACGGGCGATTCCGCCGACCAGGGTCGCCAGCAGGAGCACGAAGAGCGCGGCGAGCACGAGCCCGCAGCCCAGCGAGGCCATCGTGCCCTTGAAGGTTCCCAATTCGGAAAACTCCTCCTGGTGCAGATCGACGGCTCGCCCCTTGGCCACGCTCCGCGGCACCGTCTCGGCCAGTTCGATCGCGCGGGCGGCGTCATCCCACGCCGCCGGGCCGATGCCCGTCTCGCGAATGGCGTTCGTGTCGAGCACTGCGAGGATCGCGCCGCCGCGGTCGAATGACTCGGTCTCGCAGGCAGTCGGCGTTGTCCATGTCCATTCGGCTTTCTGCCCATCGGGAATCGTCACTGTGCAGGTGTCCTTCGAGCCGACCACCGTGATCGTGAGTCCGGCCGGCTCGCCCCGGGCAACCTGCCAGCGGACGGGCACGGCTGCCGAGCCCGTGAGGCCGACGGCGAGCGTGGCCCAGACGGCGTCGGTGCCCGCACCGCCGAGCGTCGAGAGCCGCTGCGGGTCGCCCACGAGCACGCGCACGAGATCGGCATCGCGGGCGAGGTGTCGCAGCACGCTCTCACGCGACCTGTCCGCCAGCCGCCGCGTCATTTCGATCGTCTCGACGATGCCCAGCGGCCCGCCCCCGAGCCCGGCCTCGATCTCTCGCCGCAGGCGGGCCGTGAACGGATGCAGCCGGTCGGGCAGAAACGGGATCAGCCGCGCCCCGGAATCCTTGCGGATCATGTCGAGCTCGTAGGCCCAGAGCATCGAGAGCTCGAGTGGCTGGGAGAGGACGAGCGTCCTCCCCGCCTGCACGAGCTTCCGCACCGCCTCCGCCCGTGTCTCGCTCCAGCCTTCGCCGCCCACGAGCACGGCGTCACACGAGCCGGCATCCACGAGCACCTCCCAGGGCGCAACCCGCGCCGATGGCGGCACCACTGCAGCCCACTTCCCATCCGGCACGTCACAAGCAACCACCACCTCGTCACCGCGCGCCGCCGCCGCGGCCACGACGGCTGCCATCTGGTCGTCGATCCCGAGAAGCCCGAGTTTCATTGCAGCATTGTTGGCGACAGGGTCTAAACTGACCATGTCTCCACGAAAATCCACGGCATCGTGCCACGGTTTTGTTGGTGAGGAAGCGCAGCGAGAGCGAGCGCGAAAGGGCGCACTATGCGGGCGGAAGTGATCGCCATCGGCGACGAGCTCACGACGGGCCAGCGGCTCGATACGAACAGCCAGTGGATCTCACGCGAGCTGGCCGTGCTCGGAATCCCGACGGCTTTCCACACCACCACGACCGATTCGCTCGACGACGGACTCGAGGTGTTTCGCGCGGCGATCGAACGGGCCGACGTCGTCATCGCCACCGGCGGCCTCGGCCCGACGGCCGATGACCTCACCCGCGACGTGCTCGCGCTCGTCGCCGGCGAGCCGCTCGAACTTTGCCCGGAGGCCCTCGCGGCCGTCGAGGCGCGGTTTGCCCGCCGGGCGGCGCCGATGCCCGAGAGCAACCGGCGCCAAGCCCTCTTTCCCCGCACGAGCCGCGCGATCCCGAATCCCGAGGGCACGGCGCCCGGGATCGACATCGAGATTCCGCGGCGGTCGCGCGGCACGAGTCGCGTTTTCGTCCTGCCCGGCGTACCGGGCGAGATGAAGGCGATGTGGGCGGCGACGGTGCTTCCCGCGCTCGCGGCGGACCGGCCCGATGCGGCCACGATCCGGTTTCGTCGCATCAAGTGCTTCGGTGCCGGCGAGAGCGCGATCGAGGCGATGCTCCCCGACCTCATCCACCGCGGCCGTGATCCGCTCGTGGGCATCACGGCCCACGAGGCCACGATCACGCTGCGGATCGTGGCGCACGGCGCCGACGAGGCGGCCTGCCTCGCGAAGATCGCTCCCACGGAGCGGCTGATCCGCGACGCGCTCGGCGACCTCGTCTACGGCGTGGAAGACGACGAGATCGAAGACGCGGCACTCGTCGCCTTGTCCCGCGCCGGTGCCACGCTGGCCACCGCCGAGATCGGAACCCGCGGCCACGTGGCGGCTCTGTTCGCCGACGCGGCGGCCCGCGGGCCCGTTGCTTGCCTGCGTGCCGGCGTCGTGCTGCCGGAGTCTGTCGGCACGGACGCAACGGCCCTCGCCGCAGGGATTCGGCAGGATCGGGGCGTCACCCACGGCCTCGGCATCGGCCCGATCCGTCGCTCGGAGGGGCTCGAGTCGCTGGAGATCGCACTCGTGGGACCGGATGGCGTGCAGGTCGTGGAGCACCGGCTCGGCGGGGCCGGCACCGTGAAGATCGCTCGGGCCGCAAAGACCGCGATCGACCTGGTACGCAAGACCGTACAATCCGGTGATCCCGGCCGCTCGTGATCCTCATGACCTCCACGCCCTCCGCTTCCGCATCCACTGCCTCCCGCCGCACTCTTCTGCTCGCGCTCGGGCTCGTGGCGCTCGTGGCGATGATCGCCTGGCCCTCGTTCATGGCCCGGATCCACTACGCCCGCACGCGGGCCGAGCTCGCCGCGATCCGCGATGCCGCCATCGGTGCCGAGCTCGCCCCGGTCGGCAAGCTGTTCACGACGCTTGCCCGCGTCATCGGGCCGGCGGTGGTCAATGTCACATCGAAGCGGCGGGTGATGACGCTTGCCGACGAGATCGCGGCCCTTGCCGGCGCCACGCCCCGCGGAGCGAACGACGAATCGATCGGATCCGGCGTGGTGATCGGCAGCGAGGGCACGATCATCACCAACTACCACGTCGTGGCCCGCAGCGATGAGATCGACGTCGCGCTCGCCGATGGCCGCCGCTTCACGGCCGATCTGGTGGGGGCCGACGCGGCCACCGACATCGCCGTGCTCAAGATCGACGCCGATGGCCTGGCGAAGGCCGAATGGGGCGATAGCGACTCCATGCAGGTCGGGGAGATGGTGTGGGCGATCGGCAATCCGTTCGGACTCGACCGTACGCTCACCTACGGCATCGTGAGCGCCGTCGGCCGCCGCGGCGTACTCGAGGATCCGCTGCAGGAATTCCTCCAGACCGACGCCGCGATCAACCCGGGCAACTCGGGCGGCCCGCTCGTCGATGTGCACGGGCGCGTGATGGGGATCACGACCGCGATCGTGGGCAAGGATTACACCGGCATCGGGTTTGCGATTCCGAGCAACACCGCCCGCCGTGTCACCGACGAGATCCTGCGCACGGGCCACGTGGAGCGGGGCTACCTCGGGCTCGCGCTCCAGGCCCGCCCGCCGGCCCTGCCCGGCGGTTCCACGGCCATCGTCGCGGGCGTCGAGCCCCGTTCGCCGGCAGAACTCGCCGGAATCGCTCCCGGAGACGTGATCACCTCGTTCGACGGCACGGAGATCCGCGACCCTGCCGCTCTCGTGCTCCTGCTCACGCGCACCCCCGTGGGCACCGAAGTGCCGATCGACATCGTGCGCGGAACGGAATCTCTGACGCTCTCCGTCCGCATCGGCCGCCGGCCCCGGGAGCCGTGAGGGCACGTCGATGGAAACCGACTTCGTGGCCTGGCTCGTCTCGCGGCTTCCGGCCGATCCGCGGCTCGAAGTGCCCCCTGGCGACGACGCCGCCGTGCTCCGGCCGCCGGCGCTGCGGCGCACGGTGATCACGGTCGACATGCTCATGGAGGGCACCGATTTCATTCTCGGCTCCGACTGCTCCCCGCAGGCCGTCGGCCACAAGGCGCTGGCCGTGAGCTTGAGCGATCTCGCCGCGATGGGCGCACGGCCGGAGGCCGCGGTCGTCGCCGTCGCGCTGCCAAAGCACGGGGGCGACGCCCTCGGCCGTGGCATCCAGGCCGGCGTCGAGTTGCTCGCGGCCGAGCATGGCGTCGTGCTCGCCGGCGGCGACACGAATGCCTGGGACGGCCCGCTCGTGATCAGCACGACGGCGATCGGCAGCGTGGCCCCGGGAGCGGCCTGGCGGCGCGACGGCGCCCGGCCTGGTGACCTGCTTGTGGTGACGGGAGCCTTCGGCGGCAGCCTGCTTGGCCGGCACCTTGACGTGAAGCCTCGCGTGAAGGAGGCCCTGTTCATCGCTCAGGGATTCCCGGTGCACGCCGCCATCGACTGCAGCGACGGGTTGTCGCTCGACCTCGCGCGGATGATGGCCGCCAGCGGCACGCGCGGCGTGATGCGGCTTGCCGACGTGCCGATCCATCCCGACGCCGTTCGCCGGGCAGCCCGCGACGGCGGCACGCCGCTCGATCGAGCCCTCGGCGATGGTGAAGACTTCGAGCTCATCCTCGCCCTGTCTGCCGACGCCGCCCACAGGCTCGTGGCCGCCGCCGGCACGCCGCCGCTCGACCTGCAGATCACGGTGATCGGCGTGGTGGAAGAGGGCGCCGGGCTCGTCGCCGAGGCAGCCGACGGTAGCCGCAGCCCCCTCGAGCCGCGCGGATTCGTCCATGACTTCGACTCCTGATCGTCTCCCTTCCGTCGCGGTGCACGTGCCCAACGAAGCAGCGCTCGGGCGGCTCGCAGCACGGATTGCCGCGGCGCTGCCGCGACGCGCGTTCGTCGCCCTCGAAGGCGACCTCGGCGCCGGCAAGACCACGTTCGTGAAGCATGTCGCGGCGGCGAGCGGCATCGATCCGGCCGACGTCGTCAGCCCCACGTTCGGCTTGATCCACAGCCATGAAGGCCCGCACGGCCGGCTCGTGCACGCCGACTTCTACCGTCTCTCCTCGGGCGTCGAACTCCGCGAGACCGGCTGGGAAGACGCGCTCACCGGCGAACCCGGCCGCAACTGCCACGTGTTCGTCGAGTGGCCGGGAAGGATTTCCAGCGACCTGCCCACCGAGCGGCTCGACCTTGCGATCGCAATCGATTCGGAAACGGGCCGCACGCTCACGTTCCAGGCCCGGGGCGCGGCCTACGAGCCGCTCATCCGGATGCTCGAGGACTTGCCGCGAGCGTGATCAGCTCGCGCTGGATTTCCCCCGTGAGCATCGCCTCGAGCGCGGCAAGCGCGCGGGCGGCCGGCACGCCGTCGATCAGTCGGTGATCGGCGAGCAGCGTCACCCGCATCCTTCCCGCCTCGTCGAGCGGGTCGTACGACAGGCTCGTGGTCAGAAACGTGGGGTGACCACGGTTCGAGCAGCCCTCCCCGGCGAGCGTCGAGAGGCTGAAGGTGCCGAGCCGCAGGGCCCGCTTCGCCGATGCCGATCGGAGGTTCGCACGAAGCACGAGCCGCCGCAGGAGCCGTGGCACCATCCGCAGCTCAAACTGCCGCTTGAAGAGCTCGTCGACCGGCGCAGTCGAGAAGCGCGTGATCTCGGCCTGGAGCTCGACGAGCGCGAGGGCGTCGGGGGAGCGGATGCGGGCCCACCAGATCGCCTCGGGGTCGAGGGCCCTGTCGGCCGCGGGCGTCTCGTCGCCGCGCGGTCGGCTGAGCGCGAGCGAGGCCACGCTCACCGGGCTCGTCGCCCAGCGCGGGCGGCCCAGGAGCGGCACGATCGGCCGTGCAACCCAGCTCCGCAGCGCCGGCCGGTCGCGGGCCACGAGCGCATAGGCCTTGAGAAAGATCGCGGCCCAGCCCACCCGCACGGCGCTCCGCCGCCGCACCTCATCCACCGCGCCGAGCTGCATCACGCGATCGACGGGGAAGATCGGGATCCGACGCGAGAGCCGCACGATGTCGCCCACGAGTAGCCGCTGGGCGTCGAGGCGGCGGGTCGTGATCGCGGTTTGTTCGTCCGACATGGCGGCGAATCGTACTCCCCGGAGTGGCGGACGATCCAGCGACGTTTTCGCTACACTTCCGCCCATGCGTCTCGATCCTGCCACATCGTTCCTGGCCGTCGTCGACATCCAGGAGCGGCTCATCGCCGCCGTGCCCACGGCCACTCACGTCGTCGCCCGGGCCACGCGGCTCGCCGCCGCCGCACGCCTGCTCGGCGTGCGCGCCTCGCTCACCGAGCAGTATCCGAAAGGCCTGGGACCCACTCCCCCCGACCTCGCCGGCCTCCTTCCTCCGGCACACGAGAAGACGGCATTCAGCTGCTGCGGCTGCCCATCGTTCGCGGCGCTCGTCGATTCGCCGCCGCACCCGATTCACGCGGTCGTTCTCTGCGGCCTCGAAACGCACGTCTGCATCGCCCAGACGGCGCTCGACCTCCTGGCCCGCGGCCTGCGCGTGGCGATCGCAGTCGACGCCGTCGCCTCTCGGCACTCAATCGACCACGACACCGGCCTGCGGCGGCTCGAAGCCGCCGGCGCGGTGCCGACGACGAGCGAAGCGATCCTCTTCGAATGGATGAGAGACGCGTCCCATCCGCACTTCAAAGCCGTCCAAAAGCTCGTCTTGACCTCCTGAACGCGCAATTCGGGTCGGGGTTGCCCCGTACCGTTTTGTCGGATGTCCGCTTTGTTGAGCGCGCGCCGGCTCGTGACTGCCCACGCCCTCTCG
>CAZDTC010000078.1:0-8281 GCA_964508125.1 uncultured Candidatus Kuenenia sp. | reverse complement strand
CGGCTGCACGGCCATCCATGGCCCGTGCAGCCTTGAGGGCGTTGCGGCCATCCAGGCCTCCCTCAGCGGTGCATGGCCCGTGCAGGCCTTGCCCGGCGGAGGGAAAGCCGAGGTTTCCCTCGCCGGGCGGCGCTCGCACCTCCGGGCTCGCGTGGCTGCCGCGGGGCGGCAGCGCGGGTGAAAGAGAAAGGCAGGCGAGGGGGTCGGCGAACGCTCGAGGAGCATTGGGCCGCCCCGGCCCACGCGACGAGCCAATCCGCCGTTGGAACGGCGGACATAATTCCACTGCCGCCCCCGATGGTGATACGGTGTCGCGTATGCACGGTAGTTCTTCCGTAGCCACGGCTAGTGCCACAGCCGATCCTTCGACGGCGCTGATGCTTCGTGTGCGCGATGGGGACGCGCAGGCGTTCGAGGAGCTCGTCACGCTCTGGCAGGATCGGCTCGTGACGCTGTTTCGCCATCACACCGGCGACCATGCCATTGCCGAGGATCTCGCCCAGGAGGTGTTCCTCAGGGTGTATCGCGCCCGGGCCTCCTACAAGCCGACGGCGAAATTCACCACCTGGATTCACACGATCGCCAACAATGTCTCCAGCGACCTCCGCCAGCGGGCCTACCGCCGCAAGGAGCGGGGTATGGCGCAGAACGTGTCGGCCTCGACCAGTGCGATCGGCTTGGAGCACCTCGCCGTCGCGGCCAGCGCCCTGCGGCCCGCACGACAGGCCGACCGCAGCGAGTTGTGCGGCGTCGTCCAGGAGGCGATCGCGTCGCTCGCCGACAATCAGCGGATGGCGGTGCTGCTCGCCAAGTTCGAGCAATGCTCCTACGAGGAGATCGCCCAGGCGATGGGGCTCTCCGTGCCGGCGGTGAAGTCGCTTCTGTTTCGGGCCCGTGATCAACTCCGCGAGAAGCTCGGGCCCTACGAGCGGGAGGGAGCACGGTGAGCGACCGCAGTCTCGAGCCGCCAGCCTCCGATACGCCGGAAGATCTGCTCGGCCCGGCGTGGGACCTGCTCGACGCGCTCCCGCGGGCGGCCGCCCCGGCGAGCATGACGGCGACCACCGTCGAGATGGCCGCAGCCCGGCCGCGGCCGGCACAGGTCTCGTGGCGGAATTGGATCGCCCCCGTGGCGGTGGTGGCGGCCGCCTTCGTCGTGGGAGTGGCGACGGGTCGGGGAACGGTGACCGACGCCGATCAGTTCGTGTTCGACTACCTGCCCGTGTTCGAGCACTATGACGTCGTCCGCGAGGCCGGAAGCGTGGATTTTCTCATGGCCCTGGCACGGAAAAACTACCCGCCGCCGCGCCGGCCTTTCGCACGGAATGGCGACGCGGCTCCGCCCAGCTACGGGGCGCTCGATGCAGCCGTCGCGGCGTTCGCCACCGAGCCGTTCGGCGCCGGCGCCGGCGGCGAGGCGGAGCGGCGGACGGCCCTCTCCCGCCGGACCGCCGAAGAGCGCCGCCGGCTGGCCGATGCCGCCGGCGCCTTCCAGCGGCTCTCGTCCACGGAGCGTCGCGATCTTGTGCAGTTGGCCCGGGCGCTCGGCGGCCGCGATGGCGCGGGGCCCGACCGCGACGAACTGCTCGCCGCCGCCAGGCTCTGGCACCAGTGGCTCGCCACGCGCGATCCGGCCGATCGCAAGGCGGTGATCGACCTCGACACAGCCGAGCGGCTCGAATGGCTCGACTACGCCCTCGCCCGGCCGGGGTCTGGCCCACGGTTCAATGGCCGTCCACCGTTCGAGCCACGCCGTGGTCCGCCACCTCCCCGAGAAACGCCAGCACCGCCGCGTTGAACGTGACTGGATCCTCGAGCGGAGCCATGTGGCCGCACCGCGGCATGATCAGGAGCCGCGGCTGCTGGAACACCCGCTCGGCCCGCTCCATGCACTCCGGTGGCGTGATCGCATCTTCTTCGCCAACGACGAGGAGCACGGGCACCGCGACGGCCCGCATCGGTTCCACCATATCGGGACGAGCCGCGAGTGCGGCCAGCGCCGCGGTGATCGTCGCGACCGGCGTTGCGTGGATCGTACGGCGCAATTGCTCCTCGATGAGTGGCCGGGCTGGATTCGCCCGCGCCGCCTCCGACCGAGCGAGCAGATTGGGGATCATCGCCTCGGCGACCGCCTCCTGCCCAACCCGCTCGACCGTTGCGGCGAGTTTGGCCCGGGCAGTGCGGGCCTCCGGTGTGTCGGCCTCGAGCTTCGTATCGACGAGCACGAGCGCCCGCACGCGGCGTGGATGGCGCACCGCCACGTGCTCGGCCACATAGCCCCCCATCGAAAGGCCACAGATGACGGCCGGCTCGACGACGTGCAATGCGTCGAGGAGGGCGACCACGTCGTCGGCGAGTTGGGCGATGCTCTCCGGCACTGCTCCGCCGCTCGCGCCGAACCCGCGCTGATCGGGCACGATCAGCCGCACAGCGTCGGCGAGCGGGCCTTGGCCAGACCACATCGAGTGGTCGAGAGGAAACCCGTGGAGCAGCACGAGCGGCATGCCGCTGCCGCGTGTGTGCACGGCGAGGCGGGCGTCGGGCAACGTCACGTGGTGCATGGCGTAGGACAGGCTGGAGCCTGTCGAGAAAAGAGAAAGACTAAAGTCTGTCCTACGGGGGGGCGAGTTTTTCGAACCGTTCGAGGTTGCGCTGAATCGTGCGGTTGTGGGGCTCGTAGCGCTTCGCGAGCCGCTGGGTGCGGATGGCGGCGGCGTTCCGCCCTGCGGCTGCATGGCAGTGGGCGAGCGTGTCGAGGAAACTCGCGTTGTCAAAAGACCTCAGGAGCGACACCTTCGAAAACCGGGTCGCCTTGCCGACGTCGCCCTCCGTGTTGGCGACGAGCCACGCATACTCGTTGTATCCGGAAGCCTCATCAGGCAAGGCGTCGATTTCCTGCTCGAGCTGTCTGAGCGCAGCCTTCACTCGCCGGACGGCGTCGGCCCGCTGTTCGGCCGTGTGGTCAGGCAGGCTGTAGAGTGCGATCAGGGCATCGACGTCCTTCGGGTACACACCGAGCGCCCTGTCGAGTGCGGCGCGGCCGCCGGCCTTGTCACCTTTTTGGAGCAGTGCACACGCCTCGAAGAAGTGCATCCGCGAACGGATCGATCGCACGTCGCGGCCGAGCAGATCCTGCCCGAGACCGCCTTCCCGTCGCCCTTCTTTCCTGACCTCGTCACCGAATACCTGCTGCAGGCAGCGCGCGGCTTCCTCGTCTCGCTGCAGGTCGTGGAGGAGTTCGGAGTACATCATCGAGGTGGTCGCCGCCTCGGCGACGCCCAGGCCGGGCTCGGCCAGGATGCGGTCGTAGAGATCGATTGCCCAGTCGTCGCTGCCCCCCTTCGCGAGCAGCCTTGCAGCTTCCAGCCGGTCGGTCACTTCGGCCCTTTCGGCAGCCGCCAACGCGGCGGAGATCCGCTCAGCCGCCTGCGCTTCCCGGCCCCGCGCTCGCTCGGCCAGCGCGATCGCGCAGCCCACGAGCGGGTTCCCATCGGCGAGTCCCGGCACGGCGAGCGCCGCGTCGACCGCGTCGGGCAGGCCCACATCCACCGCCCACATGAGCGTGTGGACGCACTCCACGTTGGTCTCGTCGCCCCTTGCGAGGTCGGCGGCGACGAGCGCCCGGGCGGCAGCCACGGCGGCGTCGCGGTCGCCGCCGGCGGCAAGCATCTGGGCGTGGCAGCGGGCGAAGATCTGCTCGGTGTGGCTGAAGATGACCTGCGACTCCTCTGATCCTTCACCACCAAAGGCGAGGGAAACGCCATCGGGTGCGGGGCGGCGGAGGTCGTCGAGCGTGGTCGTCGCGGTGGCAAGGGCGGCATCACGTTCGGCGGGGCCGGAGTCGCCGGTGAACGCGACGAGCGCCGAGAGAAACCTCGCCGCGGAGCGCGTGCTCGGGCCGAGGCCTGCCGCGATGCGGCGGCGGATGTCGGGCCACGAGGGATCATCCATCCGCCACTCACGGGCGAGCAAGGCGGCCGCGATGCGAGATCCGGCCGTCGATGGATCAAGTCGCGCGACCCGCGCGAGCGGCTCGATGCCGGCATCATCGTCGACGCGCAGGAGGCGGTGCATCGCCCGCACGCGTTCGCCGAAGCTGCGCTGCTTGAACCGGGCGAGCAGTTTCACGACCTCTGGCGGGTCGTGGGGTAGTTCGAAAGGGATCGTCTCCACGAGCCAGCGCGCCCGGAGGGCGATCTCGAGATCGCCGCTCGTTTCGCTGGCCTCGAGCAGCGCGTCGATTGCCGTGGGCCCGAGCGCCTTCAGTTCGGCGGCGGCGGCCTCACGCCGGAGATAGTCGTCGTCGCCGAGATCCGCGACGAGAGCGGCGAGCCGACCCTGCGCATCGGTGTCGGCGACAGTCGGCGACGCCGTGAACACGTGGCAAGCGACGATGACAACGGCGACGTTCGACGGGCGAAGCAGGCGCAAGGCCATCGTGACTCTCCCGACGGCGGGTGGCACGCGGATCGAGTGCAAGCCTACGTCGGCCGCGGCACCGCAGGCAAGCAGCCGGGTCAGGTCTCCCCGGGCTCGATCCCCAGGTCGCGGATCGTGACCAGCGAGTCCAAAGGGATGCCCTGGGCGGCGAAGGCCGCCTCGGCGCCGGCGAGACGATCGATCACGGTCACCACGCGCTCGACCACGAGGCCGAACTCCCGGGCCCGTTCTATGGCCAAGAGCGACGAACCGCCGGTGGTCGTCACGTCTTCCACGATCACGACGCGGTGGCCGGGCTCCACCGGACCCTCCACGTAGCGCTTCGTGCCGTGGTCCTTCGGCTCCTTACGAATCATGAAGCCCTTGAGCGGACGACCCGCGACCCCTGCCATGGTGACGACGGCGCTCGTGATCGGATCGGCGCCGATCGACATCCCGCCGACGGCGTCGGGAAAACTGGGAAGCACCGCCAGCCGCGCGAGAATAGCTTGCCCGACAAGCATCGAGCCCTCGGCGTCGAGCACGACCTGCTTCGCATCGAGGTAGAAACTCGCCTCACGGCCCGAGGCCAGCCGAAACGAGCCGCGCTTGAGCGCCTTGCGGGCGACGAGATCGACGAGCCGGGAAGTGAGGTCGGGAGCCACAGTCATGGTCGGTCTATCCGCAGTATAGCAGAGAAGCGATTTTTGACTCGCAGGACCGCGGTTTTAGAATGCACCCATGGCTCGCTTTTGGCTCGTGTCCGCCCTGTGTTGCGCGCTTGCGTTGGTTGTGGCCGATGGTTCGGCGACCGCTCTCGCGGCTGCAGATGCGCCGGTTCCGGCAGCGACCGTGGTCGTGCGGCTGCCGCTCACCGGCACGCGCGACACGCAGGTGAAGGCGGCGATCCTGCGGGCGATCGAAGGCCTGCGCGGTTCCGGGCCGCACCGCGGCGTGCTCGTGCTCGAATTCCGCCCGACCGATGACGAGGGCGCCCTCGCCAGTGATTTCGGTCGGGCGCTGGAACTGGCCAGGTTTCTCGGTGACGCCCGGCTCGGTGGCGTGAAGACGGTGGCCTACCTGCCGGAGGGTGTGTGCGGGCACGCCGTGCTCGCGGCGCTCGCGTGCGAGGAGATCGTGATGCCGGCCGACGCGGTGCTCGGGCCCGCGAATGCGGAAGAGCCGGCCGTCGACGACGCGATGCGGGCTGCGTACGCCCAGGTGGCCGGCCGCCGCAAGACGGTGCCCCCGGCGCTCGCCCTGGCCATGCTCGATCCGGCTGCAAAGGTGGTGCGGGTGGCGACCGACGACGGCGAACGGTTCATCGCGGAGCACGACCTCGACGAGGTGAAACGCGACGCCGCCGTGCTCGCCATCGACGAAGTGGGGCCGGTGCCGCTCGCGCTCACTGGCCGGCGTGCCCGCGAGTTCGGCATCGTGCGGTTGCTCGCCGCCACGCCGGCCGATCTTGCCCGTGGCCTGGGCGTCGCCGAGCGTTCGCTCGCGGCGAACGCTGCGGCCGACGGTGGCTGGAAGGCGGTGCAGGTTGTCTTGGCGGGGCCGATCACGGCCGATGCCGTCGCCCGTGCGAGGCGGACGATCGACGAGGCCATCGCAGGCGGAGTCAATTTTGTGTGCCTCCGGATCGACAGCCCCGGCGGAGCCCCCGAACAGAGCCTCGTGCTCGCCACCTGGCTCGCGGCGCTCGATCCGGCGCGGGTGCGCACCGTGGCCTGGGTGCCGCGCGAGGCACGGGCCGATGCGGCGCTCGTGGCTCTCGCCTGCGACGAACTCGCGATCGCCCCGACGGCCGTGCTCGGCGGCGAGGGGGCGGCCACGATCGATCCGCGACGTTCCGAGGCCCTCGCCGCGGCCTGGTCCGAGGGCGTGGCGAAGAAGCGGGGGCGCTCCTGGTCGCTGCCCGTCGCGCTCGTGGCCCCGGGCATGGTCGTGCACCGAGCGACCCAAGATGCCACCGGACGCGTCGACTTCTTCAGCGACGCCGAGTTGCTCCCGCGCGAAGACCGCGAGTCGTGGAAACTCGGCGATGACGTGGGTGTCGGCCCGATCGAACTCTCCGGCCGCTCGGCCGAGTCGCTCGGGCTCGCGACGCATGTGATCGATGGCTTCCCGGCGCTCGTCACCACGTATGGCCTGCCGGCCGACATCGCGATGCAGGAACCGGGCTGGGCGGACCGGCTGCTCGACGCGCTGGCCAGCCCGGGCATCGCCTGGCTTCTGCTCCTGATCGGGGGAGCAGGGCTCTATATCGAGATGCATACGCCCGGCGTCGGCCTCGGCGGATTCGTGGCGATGGTGGCGTTCATCGTCTACTTCTGGAGCCAGCACCTGCACGGCACGAGCGGATGGCTCGAGGTGATGTTGTTCCTCGCCGGTCTGTTCTGCCTTGCGGCGGAGATCTTCGTGCTCCCGGGATTCGGCGTCTTGGGCCTGGGCGGCGGACTGCTCGTGATTGCCGCGCTCGTGCTCGCGAGCCAGTCGTTCGTGCTTCCGACCAACGACTACCAGATCCGGCAGTTGCAGTGGTCGCTCCTGGGCATCCTCGGCGCGGCCGTGGGCGTGGCGCTCGTCGGCATGCTCGTGCGCCGCTGGCTGCCGCGCGCGCCCGTGTTGCGACACGTGCTGCTCGAGCCGCCGGCCGATGATCTCGCCGCCGAGGATTCGCCGCCGGTGGCGGTGGGGCGGCAGGGTGTGGCAACCACGCGGCTCGTGCCGGCGGGAAAGGCGCGGATCGACGGCCATCTCTTCGACGTGGCCACCGACGGCCACCTCGTGGAGCCGGGCGAGGCGGTGCAGGTCGTGGAGGTGCGCGGCGGCCGGATCGTGGTGCGGCCGGTGGGCGGGATGGGTGCGCGATGACGGCGCTCGTGTGGGTCGTCGTGCTCATGGTGGTGGGCCTCGTGGTGATGGTGCTCGAGGTGTTTCTTCCCTCGGGTGGGATCCTCGGGTTTTTGAGTCTCACGGCGATCGTCGCCGCGATCGCCACGGCGTTTCTCGAACTGGGGGCGACGGTGGGGTTCGTCGTGCTCGCGGTGGCAACGGTGGTGGTGCCGATCGTGCTCGCCCTTGCGTTTCGCTGGTTTCCTGACACGCCGCTCGGCCGCCGGGTGCTGCCGCCACCGCCGGAGCCGTTCGACGTCGCCCCCGCGGCAGCGAGGCGCCGCGAACTGGAAAAACTCGTGGGCCGGCCGGGCCGCGCCGTGAGCGAGATGCTGCCCTGGGGCGTCGTCGAGATCGACGGCGTGCGGCTCGAGGCTGTGAGCGAGAGCGGTCCCATCGACCACGGGGCGGCCATCGAAGCCGTGGGCGTCCAGGGCCGGGATCTCGTCGTAGCGCACGTCCGCAGTCGCAACGAGCGGCTCGAGGCCGCAGGATCGGTGCAACCGGAACGCCAGACGGTCGACCGGCCCGACCGGCTCTCGCCCACGCTCGAAACCTTCGAGTTCGAAGGACTTGAACCTCCGTCGCCTTGACTCGCCCCCGCCCCGGAACAAGTCTTGAGGGTCGTCCCCACGGGTCTTCCGCCATCGGAGTGCGTCCATGCCCACCTTGATCCTGCTCGGCCTCGGCATCCTGGCCATGGTCGTCGTGTTCGGGCTGCTGGCCCGCTACCTGCGGCTGTGGCTGCAGTCGTATGCATCGAGCGCCGGGATCGGCCTGTTCGACCTCGTGGCGATGAGCTTCAAGAAGGTGAGCCCCACCGTCATCGTGCGCAGCAAGATCATGGCGGTGCAGGCCGGCCTGGGCGACGCGTCGGGGATCACGCGGCAGGCGCTCGAGGCGCACTACCTCGCCGGCGGCCGCGTGCCGCTGGTGGTGCAGGCGCTCATCGCCGCCAACA
>CAZDTC010000077.1:0-8311 GCA_964508125.1 uncultured Candidatus Kuenenia sp. | reverse complement strand
CGGCTCGGACGCCGCGCCGGGCGGTTCAGGGCCACGCTCAGCGCACACCCAGGCCGAGTGTCTCGCGGCAGAACGCGATGCTGCGGGCGAGCTCGGCCTGCTGATGCTCGCGTTCGGCCTCCAGCTTGGCCGGGCCGGCGGGCGGCTTGAAAGGCGGGATCTCGCGGCCGTGCTTCGCGAGCGCGAGGAACGCGGCGAGGTCGGCGGCACGGGCGTCGGGATAGGCCTGCCAGAAGCTGTGGTCATCGAGCGAAAATGATCGTGGAAATCCCGAGATCGTCTCGATGTGCACCGTGACTCCCGGGCAGCGCTTCTCGAAGAGGTCGAAGAAGGCGGCGAGGTCGGTGCAGCCTTCTCCCATGGCGGTCCACTGCGCGGTGACGCCCGTCGGCGTCTCCCAGAGCATCGTGTCGCGGAGGCTGGTCGTGAGCACGTGCGGAGCGAGTCGGTCGAGGGCCACGACCGGATCCTCGAGCGCCCAGCAGGCGTTGCCCGAGTCGAAGTTCACGCCGACGAACTCGGGCCCCGCGGCCTCCACGAGCCCGAGCAGCTCGCGCGACTGCATGTCGCCGGCGTGGTTCTCCACCGCGATCTTCACGCCGGCGTCGAGGGCGCGGCTGCGGGAGGCCTTGAGGACGGCGACGGTGTCGGCGATCCGAGCTTCGATGCCGCCGGGCGTGAGCCGGTCGGCCTGGTTGCCGAGGATCACGCGGAAGGCCGGCGACCCGAGCGCCTTCGCCATCCTGATACCGAGCGCCAGGTGCTCCTCCGCGGTGCCCCACTCGGGCTTGAACGTCTTCGACGTGGGGCAGATGCTCCACGAGCCAAGTTCGATGCCCACGCCCCTGTCGGCGGCGTAGGTGCGGATCGCGTCGAGGGCGGCGTCGTCGACCTGACTCCGAAAGGGGCCGAAGTCGGTGATGAACACCGAATCGCATGCGAGCTCGACCGCGTGGTCGACGAGCTGACGGGCATCGAGGTCGAGCGCGCGAATCGCGAAGTTGTCGAAGCCCAGGCGGATCTCGCGACGGCCCGGCGCAGCGACCGCCGGCAGGGTCGTGGCGGCAGCAAGAGCGGCCAGCCATTCCCGCCGCGTGAGCACATGCGTCGGCCGTCGCGTCATGTCAGCGATCCTGCTTCTCGAGCCGGTAGAGCGCCTCGTCGGTGCGCAGGTAGATCGCCCGTCCGAGCGCTGCGGGCGTCGCGAAGATCTCCCCTTCGAGTTGGTTCGTGGCCAGGAGTTCGAACGTGCGGCTCGGCTTGATCACGAATGTCGCGCCGTCGCGATTGCCCACGTAGATCCGCCCGTCGGCGAACAGCGGCGACGACGAGAAATTGCCCCCCAGCCGCTCCGACCAGACCACTGCGCCAGTCAGCGCATCGAGGCATGTGGCGACCCCCTTGTCGTTCACGAGATAGACCTCGTCGCCGACGACGAGCGGCGACGGCATCGTCGGGGCTCCCCGCGGCTGCCGCCACACGATCTCGGGCTCCACCCCGTCCATGCCAGGCCGCAGCGCGAGCATCTCGGGCTTCATGAACCCGGTGCTCATGAAGACGAGGCCGTGCGCCGCCACGGGCCGCGGAACGATCGAGAATCCGAGCACGCCGTACGACCGCCGCCACAGCTCTCTGCCGTTCTCGGGATCGTAGCCGTACACCCAATCGGCCCCCGGCGAGATCAGCACGTCGCGGCCCCCGATCGGCAGGACGAGCGGCGTGCCGTAGGCCTTCTTCAGGTCGGGGTCGTCGCGCAGTTCACCAGATCGTGGCGTCCTCCAGGCGACGGCGCCGCTGGCCGCGTCGAGGGCGGCGATGTATTGCACGTCGCTGCCGTCGCAATGGATCACCAGTTTGTCGTGCCACAGCACGGGTGTGCTCCCGGGGCCGTTCATATGGTCGAGCCGCAGGTCGCGGTTCACCCACAGGACCTGCGCCGACGCCGTGTCGAGGCAGGCCGTGCCGTAATCGCCAAAGTGGCAGTAGAGCCGTCCGGAGTCGAGCAACGGGGACGGCGAGGCGAAGGAGTTGAGTTTGTGGATCGGCTGCGGTTTCTGCACCGTAAAGAGTTCGACGTCGTGGACGATCCTGCCCGACTCGCGATCCACGGCCAACGCGTGCATCGTGACCGAACGCACGACCTCGACGGGCTGGCTGTTCTTCGACGACGCCAGTCCCTCCGCCTTCTCGACGTCGTTCGCCGCCGTCTCGATCGCGGCCGTCAGCCACACGTGCCGATCGTCGAGCACCGGAGACGACCAGCCGCGGCCGGCAAGCGGCGTCTTCCAGGCGACATTCGCCGTCTCGCTCCACGTGAGCGGCAGATCGCGTGTCGTCGCGGCCGCATGCCCCTGCCCCTCGGGGCCGCGCCACTGGGGCCACGTGTCGCTTCGAGCGACCCCTGCGCCACAAACGCACGCTAGCATCGCCACGATGATCACTCGCGAGCCCACGATCCAGTTCTCCTGGGAAGGAGACATCCCTGCGACGTCTTGCTCCATCATGACGTCGTCCGGCCCGGAGGAGAAACCGGTCCCCCGTCCGGCCGTGGCGGCGGAACCGCCCGCAGGAAGCCGTAGTTTTCGAGCCGCATCTTCGCGACCAGCCCATCGATCGTCTCGGGGGGAACGTCGTACATCCCGAGCACGCGATCGAACAGAGTGAGCGCCGTCTCAAACTCGGCGGGCACCACCTCGTCGGCCCCGAGCGCCTCGAGTTCGTCAACCTCCGAAACATACTCCGTGCGCACGAAGATCCGCACAGCCGGGGCGAGTTCGCGGGCCACGCAGACGCTGCGCCGCGTGCTCGCCGGGTCGGAGATCGCGATCACGAACGCCCGCGCCCGCTCGAGGCCTGCATGCGTGAGCACGGCGGCCCGAGTGCAGTCACCATAGCGGATGTCGCGGCCAGCCAGCTTTTCGCGGCGCACCGTCTCGGGATTGAGTTCGAGGATCACGTGCCGCACGCCGAATTCCCCGAGCGCCGCGGCGAGGTTCCTCCCATTGAGCCCGAAGCCCGCGATGATCACGTGGTCGGCGAGGCCCGGGCCACCCTTGTCGCCCGGTGCCTCTGCGAGCCAGCCACCCCAGCCTCCACGCCCAGCGAGCCGCTCGCAGAGCCGCGGCAGCGCGGACGTCGCCAGTGGCGTCACCGCCATCGTGAGCACCGCCGCCGCCAAAAAAGTCTGGTAGTCGCCCGTGTCGAGGAGCCCAGCCTCCGCCCCGCGAGATCCGAGCACGAACGAAAACTCCCCCACCTGGGCGATTCCTGCTCCGGCGAGCAGGCTCGTGCGCGGCGGAAAACCTGCCAGCCACGCCGGAAGTGCCGTGACGATCGTCTTGGCGATCACGATCGCCAAGACAGTCACGGCAACGAGGCCCGCGTTGGCGATGAGAAATCGGATGTCGAGCAGCATGCCGACCGACACGAAGAACAGGCTCGCGAGCGTATCGCGAAAGGGGAGCACCTCGGTGAACGCCTGGTGGCCGTATTCGCTTTCGGCAAGCGACAACCCTGCGAGGAACGCCCCGAGCGCGAGCGACAGGCCGACCTGAGCCGTGACCGCCGCCGTGCCGAGGCAGACGAGCACGACGGTGATCAGAAACAGTTCGCGGTTGCGCTGCCGCACCACCTCGTGAAGCACCATCGGCACGAGCCGGCGGCCGGCGATGAGCACGGCCGCCACGACGGCGACCCCGACGATGACGGCCGCGAACGGATTGGCGAAGAGGGGCGGGGCGTGCCCGGGCGGGGCGTTGTGGAGTGTCGCGGCCTCCGGAGGGCTGATGCCGGCGGCGTCGGCTAGAAGCGGCACGGCGAGCATCGCGGCCACGACGAGCAGATCCTGGAGGAGTAGCACAGCCACGGCGATGCGGCCGTGGGGCGTACCGGTTTCCCCGCGGTCGGCGAGCAGCTTCAGGACGATCGCGGTGCTCGACATTGCCACGAGCAGGCCCGCAAACACGGCTTGGGCAAGCGTGCCGAGATACCACCACGTGGCCAGCGTCACCAGGGCCGTCGTGCCGATGACCTGCGGCAGCCCGATCTTGCCCATCAGCGGCAGCATGACCATCAGCCTCGACATCGAGAACTCGAGCCCCACCGTGAACAGGAGCACGACGACACCGATCTCAGCGAGGAGCTTCACGCTCTCGACGTCGGCCACGAGCGACAGGCCGTAAGGGCCGACGAGTACTCCCGAGACGAGGAGCCCGACGACACTCGGCAACTGCGCGCGGCCGAAAGCGAACACGACGGCGGCCGTGACCGCAAACACGACGACCAAATCGGTGAGCAACATCAGAACACAGTTTGCCCGGGGTTGACGCCGAAAAACAGTGGCTGGTCAGCCTGATTTCGGCCTTGGGGAGGACTCTGGCCGACTGGTATCGTCACACCTTCTCCCTCAGGCGCTCGCCCGCATGGTATCTCGCAGCCACCATCTCCTACGCTCGCTCGTCGGCTTCGTCGTCGCGGGGCTTTTGTGCTCACCGGCTCGTGCCACCGAGCCGCTCGAGATGCGCGTCGAGAGCGAGATCTTCGTCGACCGCGGCACCGCACCGGTCGCCCGGAGCCTGACGATTTTCCGCGACGGTCTGGCCTGGGATTTTCTCGACGGACCGGAGCGAGGGCAGGCGGTTGAGATCGTTCTTCACGATCCGGCCCGCGAGCGCGTCGTCGTCATCGATCCCCACCGCAATGTGAAAACGGAAATCGATCACCTTCGTCTCGAGCGGCTGAGCGTGTCGCTTGGCGCATGGGCCCGACGATCGGACGACAAGCTCGTGCGCTGGGCGGGTGGCCCCGCGTTCGACGACGGCTGCAAGGTAGCGGACCACACGCTCGAACTCGCCGGCCCCCGCGCGCGGTACGTGGTCGAGTTCGCCGAAGCCACCGCTCCAGAGGCCGCCGAGACCTACCGGCAATTCGCCGACACCGCCCTGCTGCTCAAAGCGCTTCTCCACCCCGGCGGCATTCCGCCCTTTCCGCGCCTGGCGATCAACAAGCAGGTCGCGGCAGCGGGCGGCATTCCGCAGACGGTCACGCTTGAGATCGATACCCGCAGCGCACTTCTTGGCGGCCGTTCGCAGGTGTTGCGGTCGGTGCACAAGGTGCACCCACGGCTGCTCGCGTCGGATCTGCAGCGTGTCGAGGATGCCGAGGCCCGCGTGGCCGTTGCCGAGGCCATCGACGTCGCCACCTACGCCGAGCCCAAGGCATCCGCGCCAGTTACGGCCGCAAAGTAGCCGCCAGGACGGCGCCATCGGCACAACACGTTCATCCGGTGTCCAGCCGCGAAGCCCCAAGAAAGTCTGCCCCATCGGACGATGTTTCCCTGTGGGCACATCTTGCCCAGACATTCACGACGGCACTGCCTGATCATCCCCCATTCATTCCGGAGGCCTCCATGCTCGTTCTCTCCCGCAAGCAAAATCAGCGGATCCGCGTCGGCGACTCGGTCGTCGTGACGGTGGTGCGTGTCAGCGGCGACAAGGTCAGGCTCGGCATCGAGGCGCCGGACAGCATGCGGGTGTTGCGGGAGGAACTCGACGCCGACAGCCTTGGTGACGTGGTGCTCGAGCCCTCCGCCGAGCTGCCGATCCCGCGGCTCCTCCGGTTCGTCGGCTGACGGTGGCATCCGGCACGTCACAGGACGGGCCTCGCTGGCGGCGGCTCCTCGGGGCAGTGGCCGCAGGCCTCGGCGCCGGTCTCGTCGTGGTGGTGCTCCTGCTCAAGCACGTGCCAAGCCTCATGGCCGTCGCGCCCGCGGGTCCTGAAGCGGAGCGCGCCGCAGCACGGATCGTGACCGTGGGGTCGGCTCTCCACGCCGCCATCGGCCGTGCCGGCCCCTGGGCGGCCGCGATCACCGACACGGAAGCCAACGCGTGGCTGGCGATCGACCTGCCCCGCAACCATCCCACGCTCCTGCCACGGAGCCTGGCAGACCCCCGGGTGCGGTTTCGTCCACAACGGGTCGAGGCGGCGGTGCGGGCCGGCTCGGGCCTGATCTCGACCGTCGTGTGGTGCGACCTGGGCGTGACGCTCCGGGGAGTGAATCAGCTGGGAATCACGATCGAGGGCGCTTCGGCAGGGGCGGTGCCGATCCCGGGAACGCCCGTGCTCGCCGAGATCGGCAGGCGGGTCGCGGCCTGCGGGGCGGTCACGGAACTCAGGCGGCTGGATGGCAGGATGGTGCTGGTCGTCTACATTCCTGCGATGCTCGGCGGCGGTGGGCCACAGTGGCGGCTCGAATCGCTGAGGATCGGCGACGGCGAGGCGGCTGTCGCCGGCTCGACGACCCTGCCGGAACCCGCGCCGGCCAACGCTGCGGCACAGGACTGACGAGGAGAGCGCGATGGCACGATTGCGATTTCTCGGGGCGGCGGGAATGGTGTCGGGATCACGGCACCTGATCGAGACAGACCATGAGCGAGTCCTCGTCGACTGCGGGCTCTTCCAAGGGGAGAAGCGGCTCCGGGAGCGGAACTGGGAACGGTTTCCAGTGCCGGCCTCTTCGCTCGACGCCGTCGTCCTCACCCACGGCCACATCGACCATTCGGGGTGGCTGCCCAGGCTCGTGCGCGAAGGCTTCAAGGGTCCGATCTTCATGACACCCGCCACGGCCGATCTGCTCGGGTTGCTCCTCTACGACTCCGCGAAGTGCCAGGAGGAAGACGCCCAATACGCCAATCGCAAGGGCTACTCGCGACACCGCCCGGCGCTGCCGCTTTACGACGAGCGCGACGTCGACCGTACGCTCCGGCTCGTGAAGGACGTCCCGCGTGGGGAATGGTTCAATCCCGCGCCCGGCGTCCGCTGCCGCTACCACGAAGCCGGGCACATGCTCGGGAGCTCGTTCGTGGAGACGGAGGTCGAATCCCAGCGGGTGATCTTTTCGGGTGATGTCGGTCGCTACGACGCGCCGCTCTACAAGGATCCGGCCCCGCCGCCCCCGTGCGACTACCTCGTCTGCGAGAGCACGTATGGCGACCGCGACCATCCTCCCATCCGGCCGCTCGACGACCTCGAAGCTGCGACGCACGAGGCGATTGCCCGCGGTGGGATGATGCTCGTGGCATCCTTTGCGATCGGCCGCTGCCAGCAGCTCGTGTATCTTTTGCGCACGCTCATGGCCACCGGGCGGATTCCGGAGGTGCCCGTCTGGATCGACTCGCCGATGGCGGTCGACGCGATGGACGTATTTCGTCGCCACGTCGCCGAGCATGATTTCACGGAAGCGGCGATGGCCGGCGTGGCCGAGTCGCTCGCGTCGCCGTTCGTCCATATGGCGAAGACGGCCAACGAGTCGAAGGCAATCAACGCCCACCGCGGCCCCGGCATCGTCATCGCCTCGAGCGGCATGATGAACGGCGGACGGATCCTGCACCACCTCGCCCAACGACTCCCCGACCCGAAGACGACCGTGCTCGTGGCCGGCTTCCAGGCGATCGGCACCCGCGGCCGCAGCCTCGTCGACGGGGCCGACACCCTCCGCATCCACGGCCGCGACATTCCCGTGCGGGCCGCCGTGCGCCGGGTCGACGCCCTCTCGGGCCATGCTGACCGCCGCGAACTCGGCCGCTGGCTCGCCGACCTGCCGGCCCCGAAGCGCACGTTCCTCGTGCACGGCGAGCCGCCCGCGGCCCGCGGGATGGCAGAGTTCCTCAAGGCAACCCTCGGCTTCGAGTCGCTGGTTCCTACCATCGGAGAATCCGTCGAGCTCACCTGAGCGGAGGACCTGCACACCAGAGGACTGTCATGAAAAAGCCAGCGAAGACTCCGTCGTCCAAGCCCTGCAGCGAGATTCCCGACACCCTGCTCGGCGACGACATGGCCCTGGCCGCCGCCAACATGGAGGCGATCCTCGGTTCACCGAGCAATCTTCAAGCGATCGACGACCGGGCCTTGCTCGACAAGGTCGAGATGCGCGGGGTGCGAATGCTCCTCGAACTCGACAAGGCCGAACTTGCCTTCCAGGCCCACGCGATCACCTCCACCGTGATCGTGTTCGGCGGCACGCAGATCGTGGAGCGTCCCGTAGCGGAGCGGCGACTCGCCGATGCCCGCCGCGCCCTCGCCGCCGCCCCCGACGACAAGAAACTCAAGCGGGCGGTGTCGCGAAGCGAGCGGCTCCTCGAGCGCAGCCGCTATTACGACGAGGCCCGCGAATTTGCCCGGCTGGTGTCGATCGACAACCAGTGCCACGACCGCCGTGAATTCGTCGTCGTCACCGGCGGCGGCCCCGGCATCATGGAAGCCGCCAACCGGGGCGCCTTCGACGTGGGCTGCCAGTCGATCGGGCTCAACATCA
>CAZDTC010000076.1:0-8353 GCA_964508125.1 uncultured Candidatus Kuenenia sp. | reverse complement strand
GATCGACGACGTCGGGCACGAAGCCCGCGCCGATGCCCTGGATCTTGTGCGGCCCCGGCTTGCCGCCGGAGAGCACGGGGCTCGCCTCGGGCTCCACGGCCACCGTGTGCAGTTTCTGCCCTTGGGCCTGCTTGAAGAATCGCGACACGCCCGTGATCGTGCCGCCCGTGCCGACGCCCGCCACGAACACGTCGACTTTCCCCTCCGTGTCGTTCCAGATCTCCGGGCCGGTCGTCTTGAAATGGATCTCGGGATTGGCGGGGTTCTTGAACTGCTGCGGCATGAAGTATTGCTCGTCACGGGCCATCTCCTCGGCCCGGGCGACGGCGCCGCGCATTCCCTCGGCTGCCGGCGTGAGCACGATGTTCGCGCCGAGCCCTTTGAGCAACTGCCGCCGCTCGATCGACATCGACTCGGGCATCAGGAGGGTGAGCGGGTAGCCCTTGGCCGCACAGACGAAGGCCAACGCGATCCCGGTATTGCCGCTCGTGGGCTCGACAACGTGCTGCCCCGGCTTGAGCCGGCCCGACCGCTCCGCGTCCCAGATCATCGCCGCGCCGATGCGGCATTTCACACTGTAAGCCGGGTTGCGTCCCTCGATCTTCGCGAGCACGCGGGCACCGAGACCCTGCGTGAGCCGGTTGATCTGGACGAGGGGTGTCCGCCCGATCGCATCGACGTTGTCTGCATAGACCGGCATGAAGGCCTCCTGCCTGAATGGCAAGCGCGCCTCCGAGCGGTCTGGTCAGCTACGCGTACGCGAACTGTAGTGGAATGCGGCCGGCACGTTTCCGGCCCGCAAACTCGTCGTACCTTACACAGGTCGCCAGAAATTGAAAAGCCCCGGGATCCCGCGCGTTGCATCCCGCCGGCGCGTTCACTCTCGAAACACGTCCACGTCGATCCCCAGCTTGCGCATCCGGGCCCGCAGCGTATGCGGATTGATGTCGAGCAGGGCGGCGGCCCCGCGGCGGCCCTCGATCCGGCCCCGGGTCGCCAGCAGCGCCCGTTCGATGTGCTGCCGCATCGCCGTGGCCAGCGGAACGATCTCACCCGCTCCGTGTGGCGAAGTTTCCGGGCCGGGAATCGCCGGCTCCTCCGGCACCACTTCGTACAGCGTCACGTCGGCGGGCGATGCCCGCGGCACCGCCGCCGGCTGCCGGCCCAGGCCGAGCGCCGCGGCGACGTCGAGCCGACGGCCGCCGCCGAGGATCGCTGCTCGATCGATGACGGCGCCGAGTTCGCGGATGTTCCCAGGCCAGTCGTAACCGGCCAGCTGCTGCAGGTCGGCCTCGGTGGGCTCGACCATGGGCAGCCCAAACCGCGTCGCGGCCCGCTGGGCGAAGTGCCGCACCAGCGCCGGGATGTCTTCGAGTCGTTCCCGCAGCGTGGGCAGGAGGATGGGGAAGATGTTGATCCGATACCAGAGGTCTTCGCGGAACGTCTTCTCCTGGACCATCGCCGAGAGATCGCGGTGCGTGGCGGCGACGATCCGCACGTCGACATGCACGGGCGACTTGCCGCCGACCCGCTCGATCTGATGGTCTTGGAGGACGCGCAACAGCCGGACCTGCGCCGGCAACGGCAGCTCGCCGATCTCGTCGAGAAACAGCGTGCCGCGGTCCGCCCGCTCGAACCAGCCGTGATGCTGGTCCGACGCCCCTGTGAAACTTCCCTTCTCGTGGCCAAAGAGCTGAGAGTCGACCAGTTCGGGTGGAATCGCCCCGCAGTTGACGCGGATGAACGGGCCGTCGGCCCGGGCCGACCGCGTATGGATGGCCCGCGACACCACCTCCTTGCCGGTGCCGGTTTCGCCGAGGATCAGCACGGGCACGTCGGACTGCGCCACGAGCTCCACGCGTTCCATCACGTGCCGCAGACCGGTGCGGGCGCCCACCACCTCCTCGTTGACGTCCTGACGCCCCAGCCGTGACAGCAGCGTTTCGCGATCCGCCTCCGCCGCCTCCCGCAGCGACTTGAGCTCGTGGAGACGGGCGTCGTTCTCGAGCGCCACGGTGAGCGGTTCGACGAGCTGCATCGCCAGGGAGAGCTGCGCCGGCGCGAATGACTGCCCCGGATCAGCCGCGAGCGCCATCGCGCCCTGCAACGGACGTTGTGCCTTCAACGGAGCCAGCAGGACTTCGCCGTCGAGGCCCTCTGGCAACAAGGCACGCCACTCGGCGCCGTCGGCCCCAGCCGCGTGCACGAGGTCGCCATCTCGCAGCCACTTCAGGAGCTTTTGCCAAGCGGCGACGCCCAAGGGGGCGGTGGCAGAGGCCACGTCGGACCGCCGGCCGACCCAGCCAACGGCACGGGTCTCGACAATCCGCGTGGTCACATCGGGGCGCAGCACGGCGACGGCGCGAAAGGGTCCGTGGGAAGCGATCGTCTTTGCGATCGCCGTGACGGCCGACTCCAATTCGATATGGCGGCAGGCCTCGCGCCACACCTCCGCCACCACTCGACTGACGTCATCCACGGGCACGTTCCCTTGAGTCACCACATGGAGCCAAGGAATGGATCCAAGGCACGCCTCAACTAATTTCCCGTGATATCACACGGTTATATATCACGGAACAACGATCTTATTTGCGGAAAAAATGCCGTCAAATCCAAAGACTGCGTTTTCACCGCGGAATTCGTGCAGCCCGCAACTGCCGATACCTGCGGACTCTGGCATGGCGCGTGCGTGCCTCTTTGCCAGAGATTCACTTTTGTTTCCGACCTCTCGCCGACTCCGTGGAGCAACAGGCTTCAGCCGTGCCGCCCTTCGCCCCATCCGCCCTCACCTGAAGCGCGTGCTCGCAACGGTCGGTCGCACACCGCTGCTGCGGCTGGAGCGGGTTCTGGGCCGGCACCATGCCGCGGTGTTCGTCAAGGCGGAGAAGCGCAACCCGCTGGCGGGCGTGAAGGATCGCATCGGTCTGGCGATGATCGAGGCCGCGGAGACCCACGAGCGGCAACACCGGCATTGCCCAGGCCGTCGTCGATGCGATCGAGACGGTGACCACGGCCGAAGCGATGGACTGGGCCCGGCGGCACCGTCGAGGAAAACTTCGGGCTCTAGCGCGAATGCTGACAGGCTCACGACAGCGGCCCGGCCGGCTGCACGTGCGTGATCACGCGGCGGAATTTGCCCGTCCGCGGATCGGGCGCGAGGCCGTGCGCAGGCTCGACGTCGACCCGCACCCTCTCCGGGAGGCCGGTCGACCTCAGCCGCGCCACGAGCGCCGGCACGTCGACATCGCGGCGCTGGCCTGGCAGAAACTCGAGTTCCAGCCGGATGCGGTCGGGCTCCGTCTGCGTGGCCCGCCACTCGCGGACATTCCCGAGGTGGTCGATCGCGTCGTGGAAGAGCACGCCGGGCAGGGGCCGCTGACGGCCGTCTGCGCCCGTGATCCAGAAAGCTTCGGCCGCGCGGCCCTCGATTCGCGCGATCCGCGGCAGGCGGCTGCCGCAGCGGCAGGGCTCCGTGGCCATCACGACACGATCGGGAACCTCGTAGCGGATGAACGGTTGGATGCGGTTGGCGAGATTCGTCACCAGCACCTTCCTCCCCGGCTGGCCCGGCGGCGCCGGCCGGCCATGATCAACCACGTTCTCGAGGATCGCCCAATCGGCGTTCACGTGCGCCCCGCCGTCGGTCGGGCAGCCATCCGACAGGAACAGGCACTCGCCCGTACCGTAGTGGTCCATCACGGTCACGCCGAAGGCCGCCTCGATCCGCCGCCGGGCCCGCGGCGTGAGTTGTTCGCTGCTGTTGGCGATCTGCCGCAGGTGCCTGAAGCCGAGTTCATCCGCCTCGAGCGCGAGACTCTCGAGCACGCTCGCATACGCCACGAGTGAATGCGGCTGGAAGTCGGCCAGCCGCGGCACGAGGTTGGCGTCGGCCATGGAAAACCAGCGCACGTTGGTGAACGGCGCGGTCTCCGCGGCCATGAACTCGAACGCCGCCGCGGAAGGATAGAAGCCACGGTGTAGGGCGACCACGGCCACCCGGGCCGGCTCCCGGAGCCGGCGCAGTCCTTCGCGCGGGCCCGGCTTCGTGCCGGCATTGGCGCGTGCGCTCATCAGGCTGAAGAGCAGTTCGATCGCGGCCCGGTCCTGCACGATGAACAACGGCGGTCCCTGGCTGCCCGACGTGTGGCTCACCGCATATCGGCCCCGATACCACTTGCCGAGGTTGGCCGGATAGCGCACGAAATCGGTGAGGTCGTCATACCGGACGAGAGGATCGGTGAGGACGTCGTCGAAGTTTTCCCGCAGCATGTCTTTCGTGACCGGCGGGAGATCTTCGAGCCAACACCGCCGGGGATTGATGCCGCGGTAGAGCCGGCGATAAAACGGGGACCGGGCGACGGCGAAGGCGACCAGTTTCCGGAGCCGGGCCACTGCCAGCCGGTCGCGGCGGGGGTCCGACCAGCGCGATACCTTCCCGAGACGGTCGGTCCGCACGGCGAAACGCAGGGTGTGGATGATGGACATCGTCAGGCGACCTGCTCAACTGCGGGGCGATCGACAGACTCTGACTCAGCCGCCAACTCGAGGAGTTCGCGGTAAATCTCGCCGTGCAGCGCGTCCTCCAACTCCGCGAGCGCCCGGGCCGCCGGAGCGCCGTCGAGCACGCGGTGGTCGTAGGTGAGCCGCACGTCGAGGGCACCATCGTCGGTGAACGTGCCGTAGTTGAGCGTGGTGGAAAGCGGCGAGAGGATGTGCAGCCCCGCCGCGCCGAGCGAGCCCACGACGCTGATCCCGAACGTGCCGAAGAAGTGCCCGCGGCAGGCGCCGTCGGAATAGAGGCCGATGGCCCAGACAAGCCGCCGCAGGGGCCGCGGCAGGCGGCTGATCGCGAGAGCCTGCGTGAAGGTGGGCACATTCTCCACCGGCGTTGATTGATAATGCCTCACGAGGGCGTCGAGTTCGCGGAGCGAGTGCTCCTCGGGCCGCGCGATCCGCGCGAAGAACACTCCCGGCTCATTCCGATAGGTCCGCTCCAGGCTGAAGCTCGCCACGTTGATCGGGTGCTCGTAGAGATGCGGCCAGATGAGCGGCAGATACGCGCGGCGCAGTTCGGGCCGGGCTGCCGCCACCATGCCGAACGCCTTGATGAAGATGGCGCACCAACTGATCCGGTCGGGCCGGCGGCCCCGAGCCTCGATCAGGTCGGCGAGTTGCATCCGCCGCTGCGTCGGCACGCTCGGCACGGCGCGGGAAAAGTGCAGCAGATCGCAGACGAACCTGCGCTGCGGCGACAAATTGATCCAGCGGCCCTTGATCCGCGGATCGACGCCTGGAATCGGAATCCATGCCATCGCACCCGGCCCTTTGCCATGTCTGTATTCAGATGGAACACCGGAAATTGGAAGCAAATCCCGTGCCCTGCCCCGCCATCGAGATTCACGGCCGCTTACCGGAATACCCCGACCACGCCCCAGCGTCCTTCGCCGCGCTGCCGTGACGGAGCACGGGACGCCATCATCGGTGACGGCACGACCGGTGGTGGCGTCCAGCCGCCGGCCAGGGCGGCTTCCCGGGGGGCGTAGAGCCTGAGATAGAGCGAAAACGTTCCTTCCGGAGCCGCAATCCGATTGGCCGCTGCGGTGCGTGACCCAGCCGCGTTCGCCGGTTCGATCACGATCGTCAATGATCCGTCGGCGGCGAACTCGAGCGCCGTGTCGCGTGAGCCGATCGCATGCCGCGCGGTCGAGTTCGCCGGTAGGCTGTGCCTCGCGTCGTAGGCCGTGAGCGACCAAAATCCGGCCGCAGGGGGTAGGCGTCCCGGCGGAAACGTGATCGTGTAGCGATTGCGGCCCTCCAGGCGGTGGCCCGTAGCATCGACGTCGAGGTAGTAGTATTTCGTCTCGTGGTGCCGGTTCACGAACACGTTCGACCGCGCGACGGCCGTGCGGGTGAGGTAGTCGGTGCCGAAGGCGGCGCCGTTGATCACGGTGGTCCAGCCGGCGGGCAGCGGGATGCCGACGTTGTGGAACTCGAACAGCGGGCCGACCACCTCGCGGTCGGCGTCGTGCACCGCGGCGCCGGCGACGGCGGCGAGGGCGGGATCGGCTGCGATCGCCGCGACGAGCCCGCGCAGCCGGGCATACAGCGGCTCCTCACCGGCCAGCGGCGGCACGTCGTCGAGCAGGTTGGGGAGAATTTCGAGGAACCGGTCGGGGTCGACGGCATTGTCCTCGCGCGACAGGCTGGGGAGCCAGCGGAGCTTCGTCCAGTCGCGCTGGCGTGGGGCGCCGGTGAACTCGGCGAGCGGGTAGGCCATCACGCCCGTGCTGGCCGCCACCGCCGCAGCCCGATCCCCGTCCGTAGTTGTGAAAAACACCCGCGGAATGCAATAGGCATGCCGCGTCGGCGAGCGCAACACGGCGGCGATGCCGGGCGGCACCGTGCCTGTCCAGCCGGGGCCGACGACGAGGTAGCAGCCCGGCCGGGTGCCATGCATGCTGCCCAGGTCGGCGAAGCCGTCGGTCCGCTGATCACCGAGTTGATAGAGCCAGAACCGGCCACCAAAGTCGGGCACCTGCACGACGACCGGCGTGGCGGCGAGGTCGAACACGCCGAAGCCGTAGAGAACGTCGCGGTTGGGGCACGGCACGACCGTCGTCCGCGGCATAATCTGGTCGGTGAGCATCGCCAGTTCGTTGAGCGGCGCGACCGGCAGCCCGCCGCTCTTGCCAGCGGCCGGAACGAGCGCGACCCGCGCGCGGCACTGGTGCACGTAAGCCAGCGGCCAGCCCCAGACATATGCCTCGCGGGCCACGGCCCGGATGGCCGCAGGCTGCGCGAGCGGCAGTCCGCCGGCTATCGACTCTGCCCGCGCCGGGGTGGTCGAGACGGCGAGCAGGACGACGGCGGCGGAGAGGATGGCGACAATCAGCAGCGCGATCGCGGGACGGCGGGCGGGGCGTGATGCCAACATGGTGATTCCTGTGCGTGGGGATGGCGAGGGAGCGGGCGACCGAGGCGACGGCATGTCGAACGACACGCCGGACAGCGGCAACAGCGACACTCCCCGCGATGCATCGAAGGAATCTCCAAACGGCGACGACCGCCATCGACGCTTTCTTCCGCAAAGCCCGTGCCAGATCGCGATCGGCTGTACTGCAAGGGGATTCGAGCCGCCGCGGATTCAGCCTGGATCGATCGTGCCGGTGGTGCCGCGGTCCGGCTGGCTTTCCGCCCGCACGGGTCACGGGCCCCGATGTCCTGCCCTTGCGCCGTCACGGGCCGCCGTGGTCGTTCACGGCACCGCCCTTGTTCGATGCCGCCATCGTCGCCGTGGCGATCGCTGCGCGCGAGAGCTTGGGAGATAACGCTGCCCGGCGCGATGCTCCGCGTGAGCCACACGTTGCCCCCGATCACCGAGCCGCTGCCGATCGTGATCCGTCCGAGGATCGTGGCATTGGCGTAGATGACCACGTCGTCCTCCACGATCGGATGGCGGGCCGTGCCCTACTCGATCCTGCCCTCGTCATCCACGCGGAAGCTCTTCGCTCCCAGCGTCACGCCGTGGTACAGCCGCACATTCGTGCCGATCCGTGCCGTCTCGCCGATCACCACGCCGGTACCGTGGTCCGTGAACAATCACTACCCGATCGTGCCGCCGGGATGGATGTCGATGTCGGTGAGCGAGCGGGAGATCTCGGCGATGATCCGCGCCACTCGCGGGGTGCCGAGTTGGTTCGGTTCGTGTGCCACGCGATGGTGCAGGATCGCGGTCACGCCTGGGAGAATCTGAGGACGAGATAGACCCCAAGGCTCCTCAAACCGTGAAAAATGATGGTTGCCGTGACATGTCATGGATTTTATTCCGTCACATGTCACGGTTTTGTGGGTAGCGACGGATTTCGGGTGGCTTGGGGCGAATGAAACGGCATTTTTCGTGCCGAGGCGTTGCCCAACGGCCGCCGATACGGATGGCACGACCGTTGCTCTCCTCCTATGAACGTGCGGTTTTCGCCGGCCTTGGTGCCGTTCAACCACCCCCCCGAGACCCTCATGCGTTTATTCCCGCCCCGCTCATTTGCCTGCCTCGTTGCCGCTCTGCTGGCCGTCGCCGTGAAGGGCACGACGCCCGCCGCCGACACCGGGCCGATCGCGCTCCTGAATGTCTCGTACGACCCCACGCGCGAGCTCTACCGCGAGATCAACGACGCTTTCGCCAAGCAGTATCAGGCGGAGCATGGCCGGACGGTGTCGGTGAAGCAGTCGCACGCCGCCTCCGGCAGCCAGGCCCGGGCAGTGATCGACGGCCTCGACGCCGACGTCGTCACGCTCGCCGTCTGGTTGCAGATTTTTGTGCAGGTGCAGGTGGTAAGAGCTTAGCAGTAGGAGCAAT
>CAZDTC010000075.1:0-8399 GCA_964508125.1 uncultured Candidatus Kuenenia sp. | reverse complement strand
GTGATCACCGACTGGCTGGCCTGACCGCGGCGGAACATGGCAGCGCGTCTTCACATTCCACCGCCGCCGCCCGGCCTGCCCCGACGCATGCGGGCGTGGTACATCGCGTTGGCCGCGATCCTCTCGGCGGTGGTCGCCGCCATGCCGGCCTGCCCCATCCAGGATGCAGCCGGCCGGCCGCTGTGGCGGGTGGAGACGGTGCACGACGGCGACACGGTGACGTGCATCGACGCCGCGAACCAGCCGCAGAAGATCCGCCTCAAGGGCATCGACGCGCCGGAATACGACCAGCCGCATGGCCGCGAATCGCGCCAGGCCCTCGCGGCCAAGCTCGCCGGCGGCACGGTGCGCGTGGAGGGTGCCGCCCGCGATCAGCACGGCCGGCTCTTGGGCACGCTCTGGATCGGCGACCGCGACGTCAACCGCGAGCTCGTCTTCGAGGGCCACGCCTGGGTGTTTGGCGGCTTCGCTCCCGACCCCGACCTCGTCTCCGCCGAATCAGAGGCCCGCAAGGCCCGCCGTGGACTGTGGGCCGCACCGCACCCCCTCGCCCCGCAGCAGTGGCGGGCCGAGCACCCGAGCCATCGGTAGATCGGGGGCCAGGTGATCCCACTTTCTGCGACCGCCCGCGTGGTTTAGGGTGCAGGGCATGCGGGCAGCGAGCGACGTCGTCATCACCGGGCTGGGGGTCGTGAGCCCGATCGGTATCGGCTGCGAGCCCTTCTGGAACGCGCTCGCATCGGGCACGAGCGGCATCCGCCCCATCGATCTCTTCGACTCGAGTTCGCTCTCGGTGCGGTTCGGCGGCCAGATCCCCGACTTCGATCCGAAGGTCTACGTCCGGCCCCGCAAGAGTCTCAAGGTGATGAGTCGCGAGATCCAGCTCGGCTTCGCCGCGGCCGATCTCGCGCTCACCGACGCCGGCGTCACCGCCGGGCAGATCGAGCCGGAACGGTTCGGCGTCGTGTTCGGCAATGACATGATCTACGCCGATCTCGAGGATCTCGAGGGCACGTATCGCCGCTCGGCGAAGGATGGCCGGTTCGACTTTGCCCTCTGGTCGGAGGCGATCCAGGAGGAGGTCCATCCGCTCTGGCTCCTGAAACATCTGCCCAACATGACCGCCTCGCATATCGCGATCGCCCACGACGCCCGCGGCCCAAACAACTCGCTCGTGCTCGGCGACGTGTCGAGCCTGCTCGCGCTCTCCGAAGCGGCGAGCATCATCCAGCGCGGCTGGGCCGATGTGATGCTCGCGGGGGGCACCGGCTGCCGGCTCCACCCGACGGCGCTCGTCGCCCGGGGCGATACGCTGCTCTCGCACAGGGCCGACGACTTCCGCCGGGCCTGCCGTCCGTTCGACCGCGACCGCGACGGCCTTGTCAACGGCGAAGGTGCGGCGGCGATCGTGCTCGAATCGCGCGCCCATGCCGAGCGCCGCGGCGCGGAGATCCTCGGCCAATTGCTCTCCTGGGCATCCCGATGCGAGCCGAAGGCCCGCCGCGAGGGTCTCACGGGATCGTCGCTCCGTCAGGCGATCCGTGCGGCGCTCACGGGCGCAGGACTCGCCCCGGCGGATATCGGCCACGTCAACGCCCATGGCGTCGGCACGATCGAGATGGATAGCGCCGAGGCGCGGGCGATCGAGGCGGAAGTCGGCCAGGTGCCCGTCACTGCCCCCAAAAGCCTGTTCGGCCATCTGGGGGCCGGCGGCGGCGCCGTCGAACTCGCGGCCAGCGTGCTCGGGCTCGGGCGCGGACTCGTGCCGGCGACGCTCAACTACGACACGCCCGATCCGGCCTGCCCGGTGAACGTGGTCACGGGCGAACCACTCCCTGGTCGGCCGGGCACCGCCCTCGCGGTCAACCTCTGCTCGACCGGGCAGGCGGCAGCCGTCCTGATCGCCGAGTCGGAATAAATCACCAACTCCCCTCGCAGCCGTATTCACGGGACGGCTCGGCATCCTGCCGACCGTCCCTTGGCCGGCATCCGCCGGCTGGCACGAACACGGGCCTCCGGCCCTGACCTACCAACTCCCCTCGCAGCCGAACGAGAGGCCGTTGTAGAAGATCTGGCCGCCGCCGTCGTGAGGATTCGCGCCGACGTTGTTGAAGTCGAACTGCCGCGTGGCCGTGGCAATGCCCGCCACCCAGAGGAAGTCATACCCGGCCTTGAGCGCGAAGTTTGGCGTCACGTTCCAACCTGCGAACAGGCTCAGATCGCCGACGAAGCCGGGCGCGAACTGCTGGGCCGACGTCGCCCGACTCACCGAACCCCCGGGGAATGGCGGGGCCGGCGCGACGTTGTTGTTCACGCCCGAAAGGTTCTGCTGGTTGGCCGTGAAGCTCATCGAGGGCGTGGCCCGGCCGCGAAGTCCCCAGAAGTAGAACTCGTTCTGGCTGATCAACTCGCCGCCGAAGTTCATGCCCCAGAGCCAATTCTGCGTATTGATCAGGTAGTTGCCGCCGAATTCGCTCGGGTCGGCGTCGTTCCGCCGGCTGGTGAATCGAAACATCTCGTTCACGTTCGTCACACGGGTGCCGACGATCAGCGCCGGCAGCCAGGCTCGCTCCGCGTGCCGCGACCACTTGCCGTTGGGCGACATCACGAGTTGGTCGCGGCCGAGGCGCCGATGGAGTTTGTAGTTCCACTCCATGCTGTTGAAGATCGAGTTGTAGGCGGAGTCGAGGGTCTGGGCGCCGGTGAAGCCGGGCACGCCCTGGGCCAGCGGCACGATGATGAATGAGTTGGGGAGAGCGTTGTACGCATCTTCCTGGTAGAAGGAGAGCCCGCCGTAGTAAGTCATCTCGAGCGATCGATCCCGATCGAGATAGTCGCGGCCCAGATATTCCCCGACCGTGATCCGGGCACCGGGGGCCAGGTTGAACGGCTGGGCGGCGGTCGTGAAACTGCCCACGGGGATGCGGCCGTCGAACGGGGTGGGCAGTGTGACATCCTGTCCGAGCAGCCGGCGGTAGTTGCGGCTCCGGTCGAACCAGACCATTTCGGCCGAGCCATACCAGCGGCCGCTGGAAAACCAGTCACCGCTCGATGCCTCGAAGGGCATCTCGTCGAGCGTGAGGTCGTCGACGCGAAGGCCATCCATCGCGCGAGACGATACCTCCACGATCGGCTCTCCGTCGGCGATGCCCAGCGATGGCAGCGACTCGCCGACTGGACGGTCGGAGACGATCGTTTCCGTGCCCGGAACGAGCTCCTCGGCGGCCAGCACGCTCGGAATCTCCAGGACGTCGGCCGGGTTCTTCCGGCTTGCCTTGGCGGCGACTTGGATCGGCACGATCTCTTCAGCGCGGCTGCCTGGCGCGAAGCCAATGAGGAGGCCGACAAGCGTCGTGGCGACCGCGATCATGGGATGGTGAGAGGTTTTCACTGCTGACCAATCGTTTATTTGGATTTGCGGAGTTGCCGTCACATTCATCACGCTCGGTACACTTGTTCGTCATCCGCACACCCGCTCCAACACAAAATTTCGGCATATTCGGAACTTTCCGCCGCATTCCCCCCAGGTTGCCCAGCCCTCACTCGGAGACAGCGTCATGCCCACGGGCCTCGCCTCGCTCATCGCCACCGGCACGAAACTCTGGCTCGATTCGGTCGATCCGGATCTCGTTCGCGAGGCCCGGGCCGCGGGAGCTACAGGTGCCACGAGCAATCCCGTCATCATCTCCGACCTCATCAAGACTGGCCGCTTCGACCGGCGGATCGCCGAGTGCATCGCCAAAGGCGACGACGACCACACGATCGCCTGGAGGCTTGCAGACGATCTCGTGAGGGGCGCCCAGGAGGTGTTCCTCGACGTCTGGAAAACTTCGGCGGGCAACGACGGCTGGGTAAGCTTCGAACTCGATCCGCTCCTCGAGGATCCGCAGGCCGGGCTCTCCGATAGCGACCGCGTGGCACGCTATGTCGAGCTCGGCACGCGTTGGTCGGCCGGCCAGCCCAACCGCATGATCAAGGTGCCGGCCACGCCGGCCGGCATCCGGGCGCTCGAGCCCCTCGCCGCCGCCGGCGTGCCATTGAACGTCACGCTGATCTTCACGCGCTCGCAATACGAGCGGGCCCGCGACTCGATCTGGCGCGGGGCGAGCCGCCTCGCGTCACTGGCTCACTTCAAGAGCGTCTACAGCGTGTTCGTGTCGCGTATCGACGTCTACACCGAGAAGCATGTGCCGACGCTCTCCCCCGCGGCCAAGGGCATGCTCGCCATCGCCAACGCGAAACGGGTGTGGCTCGCCAACCGCGACTTCTGGCGGGCCCATCCCACGCCGCTGGCCCAGGAGATCGTATTCGCAAGCACCGGGGTGAAGCAGGCTGGCGTCGACCCCTGCCTCTACGTGGCGGCGCTCGCCGGGTCGGACATCCAGACGAATCCGCCCGCCACCAACAGGGTCGCCGACGACCCGACGCGCTCCTTCAGCCGGTGCGTCGACCACCTGCCGCCACCCGAGGTGCTCGCGGAACTCGACGCCAAGGTGGACATGGCCCGGCTCGAGACCGCGCTCATGGAGGAGGGAGTCGAGAAGTTCGTGGCGCCGCAGAAGGCGCTGCTGGCTCTCATCGCCTCCCACCGCTGAGCGGCTGGCGCACGACCGGCACGACCGCTACAACCCGCCGCCTTCGGCATCCACTTGAGCGGCCTGCGGCTGGCGATCGAAGAAAAAGACAGGGCTCGCGGCCATCCGCGCCGCGGCCGCGGGCGAGCCATGAAAAGCCATCATCTCCTGATCGCGGGACTGCTGCTGTTTTTGACGGGCGTCCAGTTCCGGATGGTGGAGTCGTTCACGCTCAGCGAGCCCTCGAGCCATTTCGTCTCCGCGCAGTTGGGGGCCGGCCCGCAGCAGCAGCAAACGGCGGCGTGGGGCAACGCTCCGGGCCGCAAGGTCGTGGAGCCTCCGCGTTGGGTGGGGCTGGCGCTGATGTCGGTGGGCTCCGTGCTCACGCTCAAGGGCATCGCCCTCACCCGCGGCAAGTGAGCGTGGACCGAGGTGGGGCAGGCGTCTCGCTTGCCAATGGCGACCGGGACGGTCGCCCCACACTCACTCGCGGTAGGCCTTCGGGCTGCGGCCCACCCAGCGTTTGAACGCGCGGGAAAACACCGACGCATCCTCGAAGCCCACCTGCCGCGCGATCGACTCCACCTTGTCGTCGGTGCTCGAGAGCAGGTGTTGGGCCCGCTCGATCCGCAGCGACGTGAGGTGCTGCATCGGGCTGCGGCCCAGATCCCGCAGGCAGACGCGGCGCAGCTGTTCCTTGCTGGCATCGAAGCGGGCCGCGAGGGATTCGAGCGTCCATGAGGCTGCGAGGTCGGCCGCCACCTCGCCCCACACGGCCCAGAGCCGCTCGTCGACCTGCCAAGGCTGCGCGATCCGCCTCGCCTCGCCGTGGGCGAGTTCGACCCAGTGATGAACGAGCCGGACGTCGCGGGCGCCCTCCCATTCGGAGCGCAGGCCCGCCACGATCCGCCATAGCGCCTCGCCGTCGCACTTCACGCGCACGGGCGAGGCGGCCGACACCAGCGGCCGCACATGCTCGGGCTCGTCGTAGCGGATCCAGGCGAAGAGCCAGCGTGTGCCGGGCACGGCATGAAACGCATTCAGCACGCGCGGCGGCGCCAGGCATGCGACGCCCTTGCGGCTCGACTGCCAGCGGCCATCGAGGAGCACCTGCCCGTGGCCGTCGTGGCAGACCATGAAGAAACTCCCCGTGGGCCGCACGCGCACGCGGCTGTAGGGCGCGGCGGCGTCGGCCAGGCCGAGCCGCTTGATGCGATGCACGGCCAGCTCCGGGCAGTCGTCGCAGGCCAGCGACCAGAGCCGGCTGCCGACACCGTCGATCGTCGTTTCAGTGAGGTCGAGGTGGATGTCGCTCATGGCACGGAACAGATGAGTGTATGCCACGCGTCGATGCCCCGCGCTGTGGGTACAGGCTGGATTTTCCGAGGATTTCGGTCGATGTCACGCGGATTTCAATCATGGACGGTGCCGAACCGTTCCGTACGATTGGAGTGATCCGGGGGAGTTCGTGGAACGGATCCCGCCGAACACATGATGTCTCCACCCCGCCGCCGCGGCTTCACGCTCGTCGAACTGCTCGCGGTGATCGCGATCATCGGCCTGCTCATCGCATTGCTCCTGCCGGCGGTGCAGTCGGCCCGCGAGTCGAGCCGGCGCACAGGCTGCTCGAACAATCTCAAGCAGCTCGGGCTGGCCTTGCAAAACCATGGAAGTGCGAAGCGCACGTTTCCGATGGGAGCGCAGACCGCGCTCGATAATGCCGGGCCGACGGTGAACGGCATCACCTATGCCAACCGCCGCTGGTCGTGGTTCGTGTATGTGCTCGCGTTCGCCGGGGAGCCGACGCTCTACGACCTGCAGTGGGGCCACTACCAGACGTCGAAGTGGCAAAGCAGCCCGAGCGACGGATCGACGCTCTCGTACGCCGCCCTGCCGGCCAAGACGCTGCCCGTGCCCGGCTTCATGTGCCCCTCCGATCCCACAAATCCGAAGCTCAACAGTCAGGACGGCCCGGCATCCGGCAACAACCAGGGTTTTCACGGCAACTACCTGCTCTGCTCCGGCAGCGGCTCGTTCGGCACCACGCCCGAGAACTCCTGCCAACTCACCGGGATCTCGTTTCCGCTCTCGGCCGTCGCCCTCAAGGACGTGACCGACGGCCTCTCGAAGACGCTCGCCGCGAGCGAGATCATGCTCATTCCCGAGCCGATCGGAGGAGGCCTTCCCGCCATCGACCTCCGCGGCCGCTACCACAACAACCTGCATGGCGGCTGTAGTTTCACGACGCTCTATCCGCCCAACACGACGGTGTCGGACCAACTCCCGTACTGCAGCAACGCCCTGGCACGGGCGCCGTGCGTGGGAGGCAGCGGCGCCAACCACCGGATCTCGGCCCGCAGCTACCACCCGGGCGGTGTGAATGCGACGCTCGCCGATGGGTCGGTCCGCTTCGTGACCGACCAGGTGAGCCCTGCCGTCTGGCTGGCAGCGGGCAGCCGCAACGGAGGCGAGTCGACCAGTGCACTTGAATAGGCTCATCCACGGTCTTGCAGCGATCCTCGTCACTCTCGCCGTCGGCTGCGGTCGTGGCGACGGGTTCGTTGCAAGCAACGGCAGCGTCACCTTCGACGGCACGCCGGTGGCGACCGGGGCGGTCTCTTTCCATTCGCTCGAGCAAGCAAATGCGCCCCAGGGCGCCCAGATCGTCGGCGGGCGGTTTCGCATCCGCACGTTGCCCGGGCGGTATCGCGTCGAGATCGTGGCCGGCCGGCCGCAGGCGGGCGGCGAGGAACTCACGCCGGGCATGCCACGGCTCGAGCAATACATCCCCGATCGCTACAACGCAGCCTCGGTGCTCGAGGCCGACGTCACGCCGCGCGGCCGCAACGCATTCACATTCGACCTCTCCTCGGCCGACGCGAAGTAGCCCGACTGTGCCCACGCCATGGGTTGCCGCGGGCACGATCCATGTGGATTTCAGTCATGGCGGGCCGGGGTGGGCCGGAATTAGTCTGGATGTCGTCGACGCGCGCGGCTGTTGCTACAACACATGCTGCCCCCCGATCTCCGCCGCGAGGACTTCCGATGCCAAACCCCTGGACAGGCAAGGGCAATCCCTATACGCGGGCCGAAGTACTCGACCGGCTCCATGCCACCCTGAAGCAGGGCAAGCCGATCATCGCCGCCGGGGCTGGCACCGGCATCAGCGCGAAGTTCCTCGAGAAGGGGGGCGTCGACCTGATCATCATCTACAACTCCGGCCGGTTCCGCATGGCCGGCCACGGCTCCACAGCCGGCCTGATGGCGTATGGCGACGCGAACGCCGTGGCCATGGAGATCGGTGAGTTCGAGGTGTTGCCGGTCGTCGAGGAGGTGCCCGTGATCTGCGGCGTGCACGCGACCGATCCGCGGCGCCGGATGTGGCACTGGCTCGGCCGCGTCAAGGATATGGGCTTCTCCGGCGTGAACAATTTTCCCACCCACTGCATCGTCGACGGGCAGTTCCGCCAGATCCTCGAGGAGACGGGGATGAGTTTCTGCAAGGAGGTCGAGATGGTCGGCCTCGCCCGGCGGATGGATCTCTTCTCGATCGTCTATGTTGGCACGCCCGAAGAGGCCCGCGACATGACGCGAGCCGGGGCCGACGTCGTCATCGCCCACGTGGGCACCACCGTCGGCGGCTCGATCGGCGTCACGAACGCCACCTGCTCGCTCGACGAAGCGGCCTCCCGCGTGCAGGCCATCGCCCGGGCCGCGCTCGACGAGCGGAGCGACGTGATCTGCCTCTCGCACGGCGGCCCGATCTGCACGCCCGAGGACGCGACCTACATCAAAGAGCACACCGACGTCGTCGGCTTCGTGGGG
>CAZDTC010000074.1:0-8469 GCA_964508125.1 uncultured Candidatus Kuenenia sp. | reverse complement strand
CGGGCGTTCATCGTGGCCTTCTTGCCGCTGCGGCAGATCGTCTTGATCTCGAGGATGTTGTCGGCCCAGGCAAGCAGATACTTGCTGCCCTCGAACGGCTCTCCCTGGAAGTCGGTGCGAATCCCGTAGCACAGCACCGGCACCCCCAATTGGTCGCAGACGAGCGTCAACTGCAGCACCTGCCGGGCCGAGAGGAACTGCGCCTCGTCGATGAGCACGCAGTGCACCGGCCCGGAGGCCTGCGCGTCCCTGACGGCGGCGTGGAAGTCGAAGGCTGCGTCGAACGCCACCGCCTCGGCCGCGAGGCCGATCCGCGAGAGGATCTTGTGCGTGCCGCTGCGGCTGTCGATGGCCGGCGCGTAGAGCAGGGCGCGCATGCCGCGCTCCTGGTAGTTGTAGGCCGACTGGAGCAGCGTCGTGCTTTTGCCGGCGTTCATCGCCGAGTAGTAGAAGTAGAGCTGGGCCATCGTGGGTGTCCGGGGGCGCGAGGTGTGCCGGCTTCGGGCAGCCGTCGCGACCGATTGTCAGGCCTTGCGCGCTCGGCGCACAGCCCCGCGCCGCGATGGCCGCGGGTGGCGCGGAGCGGGCAGCTCGATCCCGGCGGCTTGCATCTGCCGCTCGACCTGTGCCGCCCAGCCGCGATTGGCGGCGGGGCTCGCGGGGCTCGGGTGGAGGATGCTCATGATCGGCGGGCCATCCGGGCCGAGCGCCTCGCGCGCCCGTGCGGCGGCGAAGCCCCCCACGCCGATCACGCGCTCGGGCGTGCACCACGCCACGAGCCGGCGCAGGGCCTCGTCGCAGGCTTCGAATAAGGGCTCGCGCTCGGCCGCGGGAAGTTTGTCGGGCGTGCGGTTGCGGCCCGAGGCCTCCATGAACACGAGCGGGCAGTAGTTGGCGACGAGAAACCGCCGGCTGAACGCCGCCGGCGAGCCGAAGCGGTCTTTGGCCCAGCCCCAGAAACGCTGGCCGCTGACCTCGCTGCGGGCACAATCAAAGCCTTGAATGGGCCGCCGGGGATGCACCCGCCGTGGCTGCTCCACCCGCTCCTCGATCCCGAGAAAATCACGCACGAGCCCCACCTCGCCAAACGGCACGCCCGTCTGCGCCATGCCCCACGGCCCCGGATTCATTCCCACCACGAGCGCCTCGATTCCCCGCCGCGCATACCTTGAGAGATATGCCTCATGCGGCCTACGGGCATAGACGAGCGGGTTGTAGGTGCAGGCCGTGGGCGGGCGAAACTCGAGGGTTTCCACTTCGCGGGCCAGCCAGCGTGAGATCGCGACAGGCTGCATATCTGGTTCCCGGGAGGACGCAATCACAAGCCGCCGCAGTTCAGCCGCCCGCAGATGGCTCGAATGATAGCGTGGTCAACGGCGCGGACCTCATGCCGTCGTTCCACGCAACCGCCGGGCCGCCTCCGCGATCGAGCCGGACAACGAGGGATAGACGGTGAAGGCGGTCGCCACGTCGTCGACCGTCAGGCGGGCCGCCACTGCCAGCGAGATGGGATGGATCAGTTCGCTGGCATGCGGCGAGCAGACGACGCCCCCGGTCACTGTTCGGCCGACGGCGTAAAGTTTCACGAAGCCGTCCTCGATGCCCTCCATTTTGGCTCGGGCATTCGTCCGCAGGGGAAGCAGGATGGATCTCCCGTTCGAGCGGTCACCGACCGTGGCGATCTCGGGCCGCGTGAACACCGTGGCCGAGACGGCGGTGAGGTCGAGCGGCGCGACCGTCTCGCCGAGGGCGTGCCACATGGCGATCCGCCCCTGCATCGCGGCAACCGACGCGAGCATCAACACACCCGTGCAGTCGCCGGCGGCATAGATCCCGGGAGCCGTGGTCCGCGAGACGCGATCCACCTGCACGCAGCCGCGGGCATCGACCGCCACGCCCGCGGTCGCGAGGCCGAGCGACTCGGTGTTGGGCAGCGAGCCGATTGCGAGCAGGGCGTGCGACCCGCGAACTTTCTGCCCGTCGGCCAGTTCGACCACCACGCCGGCTCCGTCGCGCTGGCAGGCGACCGCCCGGCTGCGCGGCATCACCACGCCGCCTCCGCGCGAGAATGCCCGCTCGATGACCGCTGCCGCATCCATGTCCTCGGCTGGCAACACACGGTCGCGGGACGATACGAGCGTGACCTGCGAACCGAGAGCCAGGTAACAGCAGGCGAACTCCGCTCCGGTGACGCCCGATCCGATGACGATCAGATGCTCCGGGAGATCCTCGAGTGTGAAGAGTTGGCGCCACGTGAGAATCCGCTCGCCGTCGGGTTCGCTTCCCTCCAGGTGACGCGGGCGCGCGCCCGTGGCGATGAGCACGACGTCCGCGTCGAGTTCGCGCCCGGTGCCTTCCTGCCGCACGACCACGCGGCGGGGGCTGATCAGCCGTCCCTCGCCCCGTTGCAAGACGACCCCCGCCCGCTCCAGGCCGGATCGCACATCCTCGGACTGAGTCCGGGCCAGGGCCATGATCCGCCGATTCACGTCCCCGAGTTTGAGTCGATCCGCCCCGTCGGGAACGCCCAGATCCTTGACGGTATCCAGGTGCGAGATTGCTGCGGAGGTCGCGATCAATGCCTTGCTCGGCACGCAATCGGTGAGTACCGCGGCCCCGCCGAAGCCGTCGTGCTCGACGAGAGCGACGCTTGCCCCCGCCTGGGCGGCCACCAAGGCGGCCTCGTATCCGGCCGGCCCGCCCCCGAGGATCACGACCCGCGGTGAACCAGCCATGTGTTACGGGCTCCTCAAAGCAGACAGGACGGCTCGCGAAGCCTATAGGAACAGCAGGCCGAAGACCATTCACGGCGCGTCGAGCGTCTGCTTCGTCGATGAAAAACTTCGCTGTCGCCTGATGATACGATACGCGGCACACGGATACCGAGCATGCGCTTCGCCTCCCGTCATCGCGTTCTCGGCATGCTGGTGCTGCTCGCCGTGGTCACGTATGTCGATCGCATCTGCATCTCCGTCGCGGGCACGACGATGCAGAAGGATCTCGGGCTCACGTCGGAACAGTGGGGCTGGGTGCTGGGGGCGTTCGCCCTCTCCTACGGCCTGTTCGAGATCCCGAGCGGCGCGCTTGGCGACCGGCTCGGCCCGCGGCGGGTGCTCGCCCGGATCGTCACGTGGTGGTCGGCCTTCACGGCGCTCACGGGCCTCGCGAGCGGCTTCTGGCCGCTGGTGGCGACGCGGTTTTGTTTCGGGGCCGGAGAAGCGGGCGCCTTCCCCAACGCCGCGGCCACGATCAACCGCTGGTTTCCGGCGCGGGAACGGGCCGGGGCGCAGGGAGTCGTGTGGATGGCCAGCCGGTTTGGCGCCGCGATCTCCCCGGCGCTCGTCGTGCCGCTCCAGGACGCGGTGGGCTGGCGGACCACGTTCATGATCTTCGGGGGCTTGGGCGTGTTTTGGGCCGTGTGGTGGTATGCCTGGTTTCGCGACGACCCGCGCGAGAAGGCGGGCGTCTCGGCCGAGGAACTCGCCGTCATCGGCCCTGCCGTCGGCCGCCACGGGCATGCCGCCGCGCCGTGGCGCGCGATGCTCGCGCAGCCCACGCTGTGGTGGATCATGCTGATGTATTTTCTCTACTGCTGGACGACCTTCTTCTACATCAGCTGGCTCCACACGTTCCTGGAAAACGCCCGCGGCTTCAGCAAGCGGGATCTCGTCGCGTGGGCGTGGCTGCCGTTTGCGTTCGGGGGACTGGCCAATCTGCTCGGCGGCCTGGTGAGCGACAGGCTCGTGCGGCGATTCGGGCTCACGTGGGGCCGGCGGTGGATCGGCCTCGCGGGCCTGCTCTGTGCGGCGGTGTTCACCGGGGCCACGTGGTGCACGCAGGACAAGTGGCTGACGGTGCTCTTCCTCGCGCTCGGCTACGCGGGCTCCGACTTCATGCTGCCGGTGTCATGGGCGGTGTGCCTCGACGTCGGCGGCAGGCACGCGGGCTCCGTGAGCGGCGCCATGAACATGGCCGGACAGGCCGCGTCGTTCCTCTCGTCGGTGGCCTTCGGCTACATCGTGCGATACGCTGGCAACGATTGGAATGCACCGCTCGTGCCCATGACCGTGACGGCCGTGCTCGCCGCACTCTGCTGGCTCAAGATCGACGCCAGCCGCCCGCTCGCCGAATGAGTCGAGAGCTACCTCCGTGAACCCGACGTGCTCGCCCTCGGCGGCTCGTGGCTCGCCCCGCGCGACCTGATCCGCCGCCGCGACTGGCCGGCCGTGACGGCCAACGCCGCCGAGGCGACGGCGATCGTGCGGCGCGTGCGCGGCGGCGCGTGAGCAGACCCGGCCGTGCGCGAGCGACCCGCCCGTGGTTCTCGCGATCTAGTTTTTGTCGGTCGGCCCGCCCTGGTTGTCCGGGGGGTTGGCTCCGGGTCCCGTGTCGGTGGTGAAAAACGGCAGCCGTTGCTGTGGGTCGGGCGCCTTCGGGGTGCGGCGGGTCTTCGCAGCCGCATCGCGGGCGAGCGACCGCCGCACCGGGTCCTGCTGCATCGCGCCTCGGGCGTCGCGGCGGCTGCCGTGCCGCCGAGCCACATCGCGCGCCTCGGCTCGCGCCTCGAGGTTGCCGCGCACCGCCGCGAGCCGGCGCTTCGCCTCGCGCACGGCGGCTGCATGCTCGACGAGCGGCGGCGGATAGTCGCGGCCGATCACGCAGCCTACCGCCTCTTGCACGTCGGCGGGCATCGTCCACGGCATGTGCAGGTAGGCCGGCGGCACACCGGCGAGTTCCGGCACCCAGCGGCGGATGAAGATGCCGCATGGATCCTGTTCGATCGCCTGCTTCGTGGGGTTGTAGATCCGGAGCGTGTTGATGCCGGTCGTGCCGCTTTGCATCTGCAGCTGCGACCAGTGGATCCCGGGCTCGAAGTCGAGGAAGTGGCGGGCGAGAAACAGGCCCGTGGGTCGCCAGTGGAGCCAGAGCGAATAGCTCGCGAATGAGACGACCAGCGCCCGCATCCGAAACGTCAGCCAGCCGGTGGCGACGAGGCTGCGCATGCAGGCGTCCACGAGCGGATAGCCGGTGCGGCCCGCCTGCCAGGCCGCCAGCCTTTCGGCCGAGATCTCGTTTTCCCGGAGCCCGTCGGCCGCCCGCAGCATGTTGTGAAACTCGATCGCCGGCTCATCTTCGAGTTTCTGCATGAAGTGGCAGTGCCAGTGGAGCCGCGACTGCATCGCCTTGAGGCTCCGCTGCCAGGCTCTTCGTTCGGCTCGCTCGCGGGGCGCTGCCGCTGCGGCGAGCGCTGCCTGTGCCTCGAGCCGCCGTGCCTCGCTCGCCTGCCAGACCGACCGCATCGAGATCGCTCCGAAGGCCAGATAGGGGCTCAGCCGCGAGCAGCTGGTGGGGGCCGAGAGCGGGCTGGAAATGCCGCCCGAGTAGTGGCGGCCGCGGCGGGTGAGAAAATCGTCGAGCACATCCGCTGCGGCCTGCTCGCCGCCGGGTTGCCGGGTTTTCGTTTCCGGAGGTTGACCGAGGTCACTGCAGCCGAGCAGGCCCGCGGTCTCGAGCCGCGCGATCGCCTCCCGCCCGCCGTGGCCGCTGCTCCGCGGCAGCGGTGCGCGCGCCGCCTCCATCCGCGCTTCCCAGAGCCGGTTCCACCCGTTTCTCGATACGAGCCGGCGAACCACGCCCGTCTGCGGCAGTTCGAGCAACTCGACGCCGCTTTCGCGGGTCCAGCGGCGCACGCGCCGGTCGCGGGCGTAGGTCACGCCCGTGCCGGTCTCCTCGTGGCTCACGAGGAGTCGGAAGCCGGTCTCGCGGCGGAGCTCGTCGAGCATCGCCACCGCCTCGCCTTGGCGCGTGATGAGCCGAATGCCGAGTTTTCCCAGTGACGCCCCGAGTTCAGCAAGGCATTCCCGCTGGAATTCCGTGTGGCTCGAGTCCCACTCCGGCTGGCCGAGCACCTCAGGCTCGTAGAGAAACACCGCAAACACTCCGCCGCCCCTGGCCCGTGCACACGCCTCGGCAAGCGCGGGATGATCGGCCACGCGCAGATCGCGCTTCAGCCACACGCACACGGGGGGACATGAATCGGGCATGAGGATGTCGGAGGACGGAAACACGCTTGCTTCTTCGCCCACACTCTAGCCCCGATTGTCGCCTGTCGGGAGCCGGCGCGGTCTTATCATTCCGCGGCGTCGGAATGATTCCCAAAGGCCTCTCGATAGAAGCTCCAGTTCGCATCGCCGAGCGACTCGAGCGTCGCGAGGGGATCGTGGTCCACGCCGGGGAGCACGGTCCACGTGTGCGGAATCCCGAGCCGCGCGAGATGCTCGTGGAAGTCTCGATTGTTGGCGAACGTCTCGTCCTCGTCGCCGCACACCTGCCGCACGAGCGAGCCCTGCTTGATCGCATCGGCATGCCGCGCGGCGAGGACGCGCGGGCTGACGCTCGTGAAATAGTCAGGATCGCCGCCATACACCCGGTCGAGCACCTCCTCGGCACGCCGCCTGCCTGCCCGCGGGCCGGCGAGGAGATCGGTCTGCAGCGGCCCGCCCCCCATGATCGAGATCGCGCGGAACAACTCCGGGTATTTGAATCCCAGCCGAGCCGCCCCGTAGCCCCCCATGCTGTAGCCATCGAGCATTCTTCCCTCGCGCGTGGCGATCGTGCGATAGGTCGCGTCGATGTGCGGCACGAGTTCCTTCACGATCACGGTCTCGATGGGCGCCGAGCCGTCCTTCCAGTCGACGTACATGCCGTTCGGCATGCCGTTGACGAACACCACGAGGCATGGCGGCGTCTTGCCAGCTTCGATCGCGGCGGCGAAGCGGGCCGCCACTTTCGGAATCCCCGGCAGCCCGCCCCCCGAGCCGTGCAGCCAGTAGACGACCGGGAAGCGACGCTCCGGTTCGCGGTCATAGGCGGGCGGGACGTAGACGTGATAGCTCACCGTGGTCTTGGCGGCCGCGCTCTCGAACGTATGAAACGATACGCCGGGCGCCCGGATCGCAGGCGTGACCCAGTCCCGGTCGGGCTTGATCCCATCCGGCTCGGCAGGCCGAGACGGCGCGAGCACGCCATCGAGAAACGCCTCGATCCTGCCGGTCACGCGGTCGTCAGCCGGGTCGCCGATCCGCTCGTTGATCTCCCGATGGCTGCGATCGCTGGCGTCAACGACGTCGGCCGCGATGCCTGCTCCGCGGAGCGTCGCTGCAAACGCTTGTGCTGCGGCCGCACGCTTGGCCGCGCCGTCGGCCTGCATCACGCCGCGTGAATAGCAGATCAGAAACGGCGGGATCCCGGCGTCCGTAGCCACGTGCAGTTGGGGCGACGCATCGCGCCGCACCGCGGGATCCGGCCCGAACACCTCCGCGTGCCCCATCTCCGGGTGGGCCGCGAGCATGCCGGGGATGTCGTAGGCCATCGTGTCGACAGGAATTGCGCCTTTGAGGACACCCAGCGGTTTGCCCGCCTTGCGAAGCGGCGCCGGGTTCGTGGCCACGAGAGCGGCGAGGTGCGCGCCAGCCGAGTGGCCCATCACGAAGATCGCGTCTGGGTCGATGCCGTGCTCGGCGGCATGGTCGTGCACCCACGCGATCGCGGCCGCCACGTCGTCGACGTTGGCCGGATGCCGTCCGGCCGGAAGGAGGCGGTAGTTGACGCTTACGAATGCCCAGCCACGGCCCGTGAAGTACTCCGCCTTGCTGCCGATCCGCGCCTTATCGCCCCCCTTCCAGCCGCCACCGTGAATGTAGACCATCACCGGCGTCGGGCCGGAACCGGGGGCAGCGGGCGCGTAGACGTCGAGCGCATGAGCGGATGCCACGTCCCCCGGCGTGTCGACGTAGCGCACATCGCGCACGACCACCGGCTCGGCTGCCACCGCGGCGCCGGCGAGAATCACGAGCACAAGCAGGAATCTCATCTGGCCTCCACCGCATTGAACGCTTGACCCCGCCTGCGGTTTTGCGCCGCCCCCCTTTTTTATCAGGAGGTGTGGTCCGACGGCGGGCCGAAGCCACCGGGCCGGGCGAGGGCGTCGCGGCTTTGGCCGAGCCGCAGGCCGTAGCCCCAAAACGCGACGCAGGCCAGCACGAATCCCCAGGGCAAGAGCCCCACGACGGCCCTGAAAGAGTTCTCGGTGCCGACGATGTGCGCAGAGGCCGCCGTCGCGGCGGCGAATCCGAGGCAGCCGAGGCCGTAGCCGACGTTCACCGCGAGTCCGCGGAAGCTCAAGACGGTCGCCCGCCGCGTGGAGTCGACGAGCTGGTTGAGGTAATGGCTCTGCAGAAACACCACCATCCGCAGCGTGGTGGAGAGCAGGATCATGAATGCGACGCCCCCCAGCGGGACGAAGGCGGCGATGCCGACGAGGCCGACGATCGTGCACGCGGCCAGCACGAGGCCGTTGGCCCGGGCGCTCGCGCCGAGCGCGAGCCGACGCAGCGGGCCGGCCACCGCCAGCCCGAGCAGGGCCGACGCCGCGCTCATGAGGCCAAACGCCGCCGTGGGGACGCCGAT
>CAZDTC010000073.1:0-8526 GCA_964508125.1 uncultured Candidatus Kuenenia sp. | reverse complement strand
GCCAGTGGAATGCCAGCCACACACAGACGATGATGGCGACGATGAGCCCCGGCACCAGAAACAACTGCACGAGAAACGCGGCGCTCGGCGGCTCGACGGGCGGAAGGGCGTCGTCGGCCGAGAGTCGACGCTGGGAATCTGCCATGGTTGGGTCCCGGGTCGGTGGATCTACGTCGAAAGTCTAGGAGAGCAACGCGGTGCGTCAACGTCATCGCCCCGGCGCGGGCGCCGTCTGGCTCGACGTGAAGCTGGATTCAGTCGAAGAGCAGTTGGCCCTCGACGAGGCGCTCCTCGAGGAGGCCCACGAGGGCGAGGCCTCTGCGGCCGTGGTGCGCACCTGGATGGCCAGCGAACCGTTGGTGGTCGTCGGCTCGTCAAGCCGTGTGGAGGAAGAGGTCGATCTCGAAGCGTGTCGGGCGGCGGGCGTGCGCGTGGTGCGCCGGCCGAGCGGGGGCCTCACGGTGGTGCTCGGCCCAGGCTGCCTGATGTGGTCGGTGGTCGAGCCACATCCCGCCGGCGCACCGCCGATCGAGCGGATCCACGCGCGGATGCTCGACCCACTCGCCGCCGCGCTCTCGCAGGCGCTCTCCCTGCCGGGAGGTGTGGCCCGCCGCGGATCGAGCGACCTCGTCATTGGCGGAGCCGGTGGCGAGCGGAAGGTATCGGGAAACGCCCTGCGGGTCAGGCGGCACGGCGTCTTGTACCACGGCACGCTGCTCGACGACTTTGACATCAGCCTCGTAGAGCGCATCCTGCGCCACCCACCACGTGAGCCCGACTACCGTGCCCGCCGCCCGCATCGCGAGTTTCTCGCCAACCTCGGGCTGGGAATCCAGGTGCTCGAGGCGGCCATCCAGGAAGCCTTCGCCACAACGCACGTCCGCACCACCTGGCCGCAGGATCGCGTCGCCCGCCTCGTCGCCGAACGCTACGCCTCGCCTGCCTGGACCAACCGGCTGTAGGGTCTGGCGCGATCGGGCAATCTGGCAAGACGCTCCGAACGGTGAGATTTGGGGAGACTCCCGCTTCTGCGGTCACCTCGAGCCGATGGTCGCGCCGATACCTCTCTTGGTGGAGGTGACCGGGCGAACCCTGGGCTCCGGCCTGGGAAAAGTCGCCTACCGCCGCCGGTAACGGCTCGGTATGGTTCCGCCTCCGATCGACAGGAAGTCGTTCGACGGGTCAGCAACAGGAGGTTGCCTTCTATGCGACTGAACATGCACGCCGCCGACGTGCGGCACATCGTGACGCGGTACTTCCTCGAGTTCGGTGCCGAGGCGGTCGACGTGGCCGACGTCCAGGAAAACATCCGCATCGACCGCGGCCGGTGCGTGGCGCGGTGCTACCGTGCGGCTGAAATGTTTGCGATGTGGCTGATCGACGTGGGCGTGCTGCAGTTTTACGACGCCGACGGCGAGATGCTGCACACCGTGAACCTGTTCACCGAACTGCAGCCGCAGCGGGCCGCCGCCTGATGCGGTGCGGCAGGGTCCGGGCCGACCGGTTCGGGCCTCGCGGGCGGGGGTCGGTAAGCGGCCGAGGCCAGTCGATGGGGTGGGGTGTGAGTCCGTTGCTACGGGGGCGGGAATGATGCCACGTCGAGCGAGCCAGCCGAGGCTGTCGATCGTGATCCCGGCGCCGTCCGACGTGGCGGCTCTCGAGGACACGCTCGTAAGCGTGCTCGAGAAGCGGCCCGCGGATGCCGAGGTGATCGTGGCGCTAGGCTGCGCCTACGACGACCCTTGGAACATCCGCGAGGAAGTGACGTTCGTTCAGGCGCCGATCGGATCGAGCCTGGTGGCCTGCGTGAATGTGGGCGTGGCATCGAGCCGTGCGGATGTCACCCACATTCTCGCCGCCGGGTGGCGGGCGACCGATGACTGGACGGACGGACCGCTGGCCTGCTTCGACGACGAGACGACGGCCGCCGTCGTGCCGCTCACGCTTGCCGCCGACGACCACGCCCGCCCGATCGCGGCCGGGATCCGCTGCGGCCGCGGCGGTCGCCGGATCGAGGTCCGCCCCGGCCGTGCGACCGCCCATGCGCCCGCGCTCGAGGCAGGTTTCTGGCGCACCGATTTTCTGCGCCAGGCCGGCCCCGGCTTCTCGACCGTCTGCGGCGACGGCTGCGCCGACGCCGACATGGCCGTGGCCGCGATGCGGAGCGGGCGTGCCGTCGTGTGCGACGAGTCGTCGAGAGTGGTGGCCGGCCCGGCGCGGCGGCGGCCGGGCGCTTTCGTCGCGGGCCTGCACGCGGAACGGCTCTTCTGGCGATCGATCGCCGGCCAGTCACTGCCGTTGGCTCTTGCCGCACACGTTGCGGAAATCACGCGGCACGCGTTCGCACGGGCGCCGTTCGGCACGGTGCCGATGCTCGCCGGCCGGCTCGTGGCCCTGATGCAGTTTGGCGCCTACCTGCCGCGCTACCGGCAACTTCGCGCCCTCATGCTGAATTCGCGCCCGCACTCGCCACACGACGAAGTGTCGACGATTCGGATCGACGGGCCGCACCCTGCGTTGGCCGCCCCGAAGCGCCGCCCAGAGGCCGCGCCGCTGCGCCGCTCGGCGTGAGCGACGTCCGAGGCCGGCTTCGCACGCGGCGGGGCCGTGATCCTTTCTCCGCGCCTGCCGGCCTGCTAGACTTCGGCGGTGCGCTCCCGTAGCTCAATTGGATAGAGCGTCAGCCTCCGGAGCTGAAGGTTACAGGTTCGATCCCTGTCGGGAGTATTCGCCGCTTTCTGCTCTGGTTCCTGCTCCGGGAGCCCCATGGCACGTCATTCACCACTCTCGCGGCGACCTCGCTTCGAGCGCCGCTTCTCGCGCTGTGCCTCCATCCGCTCGATCGCCGCCTGCGCCACGCGCGCCTGGGCGGCCCGCAGTTGCTCCTCCGTCGCCACCTCCATCTTCAGGAGGAGCGTGAACCATCCCACCTCGTAGCCGTGGAGCCGATTTTTCGCCGGACCGTGCATCGTCGCCTCGCTTTCATTCGGTGTGCCCGACGTCGTCGGGCCCTGTGGAGCCAAGAGCATTGAATCCACCCCGAGGGACAACCTTGGTCCATGTCAGCGGCACCTCCCATGCCCCATCCCGAACCAGCCGTTGAGCATCTTCAGCCACCGCCGCGGCTCCTGCCCGATGCGGCCCTTCTCTGGAAGGCGTTGACCAAAAGCATCGACTGCTTCGTGACCGTGATCGACCGCGACCTACGCCTGCGGTTCTTGAACCACTCCGACGTCGGCTATGCAGCGGCAGTGGATCTCATCGGTTGGCCGATCACCGACTTCGTCGCCCCGGAGATGCGCGACATGGTGCAGCGGACGCTTCACGAGGTGTTCGCCACGGGCAAGGACGCGGCCTACGAGGTGATGGCCGTCGACGCTCAAGGTCGGCCCACGTCGTACTCGGCCAGGGCATCGGCAGTGATCGACGGCGGCTCGGTGGTAGCGGTGGTCGTCACGTCGATGGATTCCCGCCGCCTCCAAGAAACGGAGCGTGCCCTCCGCGCCGAGCGCCACGCGCTGCAACAGATGCTCCGCACACTGGAGCGGGAGCGTCAACTCGTCTCCTACGAGATCCATGACGGCCTGGCGCAGTATCAGGCCGGCGCCATCATGCAGATGGAGAGTTGTCTCCACGGCCTTGAGGCATTCCAGGATCCGAGGCTCGAGGGCTTCATCAAGTCGTGCACGGAAGGGCTGCGGCTGATGCGGGCGGCCGCCGCGGAAGCCCGGCGGTTGATCAACGGCCTGCGGCCGCCGATGCTCGACGAACTGGGCATCGAGGAGGCGGTCGAGTCGCTCGTCGAACGCATGCGCGGCATCGTGCCGTCGATCGAGTATCTGCATCCTGCGCCGCTGCGGCGCATGGACCCGGACGTCGAGACGGCCATCTTCCGGATCGCCCAGGAGTCGCTCTCGAACGTGCGCAAGCACGCTGCAGCACGGCACGTGCGGCTCGTGCTCGAGCCGCGCGGTGCGGACGAGGTTGCCGTGGCCGTCAGCGACGACGGCGTCGGCTTCGACGTGAACGGCGTGCCCACGGATCGGTTCGGGCTCGAGGGCATCCGCCAGCGGGCGCGCCTCTTTGGCCGCGAGGCCGCGATCACGAGCACACCCGGCGCGGGCACCCGGATCGAGGTGGTGCTGCCGCTGTTTCCCGCCATCGCGGCGCAGTCTTCGAGCGGTTAGCTGCGGCCGGCCGCGAGCAGGATCGTGGCGGCGTGGATGTCGACGATCGACTCGAGATCGGGGCAATAGCCACCGCCGCAGACGATCGCCAGGGCGGCGCCACTCCCCCGAGCGGCGGCGAGCACGAGCCGGTCGCGGGCCAGGAGCCCGGCCTTCGAGAGCGCAAGCCGTCCGAGCCGGTCGCCCGCGTAGGGGTCGGCGCCGGCGATGTAGAGCACGAGTTCGGGCTGCGCCCGGTCGAGCGATTCGGCTACGGCGGGCTCGAGCAACCGGAGGTATTCATCGTCGCCGGTGCCGTCGTCGAGCGCCACGTCGAGCGAACTGGGATGCTTGCGGAGCGGAAAATTCCGCGCTCCGTGGATCGACATCGTGAACACCGTCGGGTCACGGGCGAAAATCTCCGCCGTGCCGTTTCCCTGGTGGACGTCGCAGTCGAGGATCAGCACCCGGCGCACCGCCCCCCTGGCCTGCATCTCGCGGGCCGCGACCGCCGTGTCGTTGAACACGCAGAAGCCTTCGCCCCAGTCGCTGCCGGCATGGTGCGTACCGCCGGCGAGGCTCGCCGCGATGCCGTCTTCGAGGGCTGCCTCCGCCGCATCGACCGCCGCCCCCGTGCTGCGCAGTGATCGTTCCACGAGCGCGGCGCTCCAGGGAAAACCGATGCGCCGGATCTCCGCCGGCGAGAGCGTGCCGGAGAGGACGCGGCCGAGATAGGCGCGGTCGTGAACGCGGGCCAGTTCGTCGTCGGTCGCCGCGTGCGGTTCGATGAACTCGAGATCGACGCCGGCGGCGGCATGGGCCTCGAGCCGGCGCCGCAGGAGGGCGTATTTGTCGATCGGAAACCGGTGTCCCTCCGGCAGCGGTAGCGGATAACGGTCGCACGGGAAGAGGCGCATGTCGCCAGTGTAGCGCCGCGGGCCTGCCGATGGCCCGGGCACGTGCTGCCCCGTTTCCGGGCAGTCGCGGGAATGTCGCCGCATCGGGGATCGGCACCGATGTCGCGTCGAGCCGCGGAAATCCAGGCCTCGAGGCGGCCTCTCGCGGTTTCATGAGCGTGTGGCACGGGGAGTGCATCCTTGCTTCGACGGTCAGGTCGAGACCCGCGAGGCCCGTCATGCCGTGTCTGCGTTCCAGCTTCGTCGTGAGCACCGTCGTGCTGATGGCCGCTCTCCCAGCCCGGCCGATGCATGCTGACGCCCTCGTTACGACCGTTGATGTGGCAGAAAGCGAGACTGTGGCGAAGAGCGTGATTGTCGTGGGCGCGAGCCCGGCCCGGGCGGCCGCCATCGTCGAACATGCCGAAGAGGTGCGCCGCACGGCCTACGGGCAACTGCTCGGCGACGCGCTGCCCCGCCCGTGGGTCCCACGCTGCGTTATTCACGTGCACGCCACGCCTGCGGCTTTTGCAGCGGCCGTGGGTGGGCCTCCGGCTGCCTCCCGCGGTGCCACATCGCTCGAGTTCGGCACTGATCGAGTAATGAGCCGTCGCATCGACGTGATGGGAGACGGCCCGGGGGTCGTGCCCGATGCCCTGACCCACGAGCTCGTGCACGTCGTGCTCGCCGACCGGTTCGTCGACGCAGCGCCGCCCCGGTGGGCCGACGAGGGGATCGCGCTGTTGTTCGACGATGCCGACAAGCAGGCGGGGCACGAGGCCGACTTCCGCTCAGCCGCGGCCCGCGGGCTCGCATTTTCAGCAGCCGATCTGCTCGCCCTCGAGAACTATCCTGGCGATGCACGCCGCCAGCGGGTGTTCTACGGTCAAAGCGCCGCCCTCGTGCGCTGGCTGATCGACCGTCGCGATGCCGCCACGTTCATCCGGTTCGTCGCCGACCTGCGGTCAGGCGACCCGAGCACCGCATTCGAGCGTCACTACGACCTCGACATGGCCGTCGTTTTCGACTCTGCCTGGAAGGAGGTGCCCCCCATCCATTCCTTGAGCTTCAACAGCGCTGAAAAATAGTCCGCCCGTGCACGGTCTCGTGCGCGGCTCGGATGGAGTGAACGCCGAGGGCCCGGCGCGATTCATCGCGCCGGGCTCCTCAACGTTCAGGGCTGTCAGCGCCCGCCGTTGTAGTGGCCCGCGGCCTTCGCCGTGGCATGCCGCCAACTCGCCTCGCCGGCGTGCCGGCCGGTGGGACGGACATCGCCCATCGTGGACGTGGACGGCGCCGATGGGGCGATTGAATAGCTCCGATAGGTTCGCGTGGGCTGAGCCACCCGTACCGCCTGCGGTTGGACCACGGTGACCTGCTGGGCCATGGCCGTGCCCGCGATGGACACCACCACTGCCAGCATGAGCATGAATGAACGGGTCATGTTTCGCTCCTTTTCGATGGTTTGCTGAAGATTGTGATCACTGAATCTTACGGCCCGGCCCGGCGGCTGGTTCACAGGCCCGCGGCCTTCCCGGGCTTGCAATCTCGTGAGCGACGCTGCAGCGACCCTGTCAGACCCGGCGAATCGTGGCGAACCAGGCCCGCGCGCCGCCGGGGGTGAACTCGGCCCCCGCGATGCCCGACACCACCTCGAATCGGGCCGGCTCGACTGCCTCGACCACCCAGCCAGCCCCGAACGCCTGGCGGAGTTCCGCCTCGCCCACGCGGCGCGGCCCGTGCGTGCCGGGCTCGGCGGTGGAAAAACAGAGCACGAACAGCCTTGCTCCCGGCTCGAGCAGTTTCTCGAGGGCCGCCACGTAGGCGGCTCGTCCCTCGTCGTCAAACGTGTGAAACAGCCCGCAGTCGGTGGCGGCGTCGAATCGCTCGGGAATCTCCCCGATTGCCCGGGCGTCCATCTGCAGGAAGTTTGCCGCGAGGCCGCGCTCGGCCGCCTTGCCCCGCGCGGCGTCGAGCGGCTGCTCGAGGAAGTCGACCCCGGTCACGGTGCATCCGCGCTCCGCGAGCCAGAGGGCGAGGTCGCCCGTGCCGCAGCCGGCATCAAGCACACGGCCGTGGATCGCGTCGCCCGCCTCGATGAACGCCCGCTGCGGCCGCCCGATGTCCCACGGAGCCCGCGGCGCGGCGTAGTAGCCGGCGAAGCGTTCGCGGTCAGATCCCGAAGCGAAGCCACCTGTCGTCGTCATCGGTTCCTCATGAGTCGAAATAGCCAACGTTCAGGAGGCGGACCAGCACCAGGATCCCTTGCCCTCGGCGGCCTCCGAATCATATCGGGATGGCGATCGCGGTGCTGCTCACCCCGCTGATCTGCCCGTTTCAGCGCTGGCCGCGCGCGAGCCGCGCGACGGCGGTGGCAAGCCGGTCGATCTCGGCGGTGGTGTTGTAAAATGCCAGCGATGGCCGCACGGTGGCCTCGAGGCCGAAGTGCCGGAGCGACGGCTGGGCGCAGTGGTGGCCGGCCCGCACCGCGATCCCCTCGCGGTCAAGCGCCTTGCCTATCTCGATCGGATCAAGCCCCGGGATCACGAACGACAGCACGCCCACCTTCTCGTGGGCCGTGCCCACGAGCCGCAGGCCGTCGATTGCCGTGAGGCGGCTCGTCGCATCGGCGAGCAACGCGTGCTCGTAGGCCGCGATCTGGTCGCGGCCGAGCTGCGTGACGTAGTCGAGCGCGGCGGCGAGGCCGATCGCATCGGCGATGTTCGGCGTGCCGGCCTCGAACTTGGCCGGCGGCTCGGCATAGGTCGTGTGGGCGAAGGTCACGTCCTTGATCATGTTGCCGCCCCCTTGCCAGGGCGGCAGCGAAGCTTGCGCCTCCTTCGTCATGAACACGGCGCCGATGCCCGTGGGCCCGAAGATCTTGTGGCCGGAGAAGACGTAAAAATCGCAGCCGATCCGACGCACGTCGACGGGAAAGTGCGACACGCTCTGGGCGCCGTCCACGAGCACGCGGGCGCCGCGGGCCTTGGCCATGGCCGTCATCAACTCGGCGGGGAGAATCGTGCCCAGGCTGTTCGACGCATGGGAGAGCGACACGACCTTCGTGCGCGACCCAAGCAGGCTCTCGTAGGCCTCGAGGATCACCTCGCCGCGGTCGTCGATCGGGGCCACGCGGATCACGGCGCCGGTCCGCTCCGCCACCATCTGCCAGGGCACAATGTTGGCATGGTGCTCGAGCTCGGTGAGCACGATCTCGTCGCCACGGGAGAGCCCCGGGGCCAGCACGTTGGCCACGAGGTTGATCCCTTCGGTGCAGCCGCGCACGAAGAGGATCTCGTCGGGGCCGTTCGCGCCGAGGAACGTCGCCACCGTCTGGCGGGCATGCTCGTAGGCATCGGTCGCCCTGGCAGCCAGCGTGTGGGCGCCGCGGTGGATGTTGGAGTTGTCATGGGCGTAGAAATGCGCGATCGCATCGGTCACCACTTGCGGCTTCTGCGTCGTGG
>CAZDTC010000072.1:0-8631 GCA_964508125.1 uncultured Candidatus Kuenenia sp. | reverse complement strand
GCTCCTTCTGGCTCGACCAGCGCTTCTTCGACTACTGCGCCGGCCTGCGGATGACGAGCCGGCGGTTCGACCGGCTCTTCGGCGGGCCGCCCCGGCGGCCGGAGGCGCCGCTCACGCAGCGCGAGATGGATCTGGCGGCGAGCGTCCAGCACGTCCTCGAGGAGATCGTGCTACGGATGGCGCGGCACGTTCACGCCCGCACCGGCGCGGCCCGGCTGTGCCTGGCCGGGGGCGTGGCTCTCAACTGCGTGGCCAACGGCCGGCTCCTGCGCGAGGGGCCGTTCGAGCAACTCTGGATCCAGCCCGCCGCAGGCGACGCCGGCGGGGCGCTCGGGGCGGCCCTCGCGCACTGGTTCAACCACCTCGGCAATCCCCGCCAGCCGCAGCCCCTCGACGCCCAGCGCGGCTCGCTGCTCGGGCCCGAGTTCACCGCCGCGGAGATCGACGAGGCGCTCGCCGCTCACGGTGCCACGGCGGAGTCGTTCGCCGACGAGTTCGGCCTCGCCAAAGCCATCGCCGGGGAACTCGCCGCCGGGCGGATCGTGGGCCACTTCACGGGGCGGGCCGAGTTTGGCCCGCGGGCGCTCGGCAACCGCTCGATCCTCGCCGACCCGCGCCGGCCCGACATGCAGCGGCGGCTGAACCTCGCGATCAAGTTTCGGGAGTCGTTTCGCCCGTTCGCGCCCGCCGTGATCGCCGGCCGGGAGCGCGAGTTTTTCGACCTCGGCGCCGAGAGCCCTTACATGCTTCTGGTCGCGCCGGTTCGCGGGGTGGCGGCCACGCCCGGCCGCGGGCTCGAGCGGCTTGCGGGCGTGGGCGGCGCGGTGCCCGCCGTGACCCACGTCGACGGGTCGGCCCGCGTGCAGACGGTTGACGCCGCGCGCTTCCCGAGGTTTCATACAATCCTGGAGGAGTTCGCGAGCCTGACGGGGTGCCCGGTGCTCGCGAACACGAGCTTCAACATCCGCGGCGAGCCGATCGTCCACGACCCGGCCGACGCCTATCGCTGCTTCATGTACACCGACATTGATGTGCTCGTGCTGGGAAACAGGCTGCTCCGCAAGGAACGGCAGCCGCCTCTGGCCGGTGCAGCCGAATACCGGCGCTCGTTCCGCCCCGACTAGGCCCCAGGATCCCGCACCCGGAGGAAGCCATGCCCCGTCGCCTGTTCCTCGCCGAACTCTACGACTACGTGATCACGAACAAGGCCTGGATGCTCGCGCCGATCATCGTGGTGCTGCTGCTGGCCGGCGCGCTGGTGATCCTCGGGGGCACGCAGGCCGCGCCGCTGATCTACACGCTGTTCTGAGCGCTTCAGCCTGGAGCCTTCCCGTGCTCGAGAGGATGCCCCGAGCCCTGCGAGGTCGCCGATGATCACGATCGACTGGCACCCGTCCCCCGCGCACCTCCGCCGGTGGGCGGTGACCGTGGCCGCGGGGCTGGCCATCTCCGGCTCGCTGTTCCAGTTCGTCGATTGGGGCGTGTTTCGGGCGGGACACGCCCTGGCGCCGTGGCTGTGGGGCTTCGGTCTCTTCGCGCTCGTCACCGCGGGCACAGGCACCCGGCTCGGCCTGCCCGCCTACTGGGCTTGGATGGGATTCGTGTGGGCGGTCGGCACGCTCGTGGGCACGCTCGCACTGGCGGCGGTGTTTTTCCTGGTCGTGACGCCGCTGGGGCTCGCGGCGCGGCTCGCGGGCCGGGATCGGCTCTGCCTGCGGCGACCCGCGCCGGAGGCGTCGCTCTGGTGCCCGCTGCCGGCCACCGCCCACGATCCCGCGAGGCAGTTCTGACATGACCGAAACCTCCGGGGCGGAAGTCGACGGGCCGAACGCGGCCGCAGCCTTGCCCGGCTGGAAGCGCGCGGTCTTCATGGCCGTCACGCTGGCGCTGCCGCTCGTCGCCCTCGCCGTCGCCGAGGGAGCGCTGCGGCTGGCCGGCTGGGGCGGGTATCCGGCGTTCCTCCGCGTCGCCGGTCGGCTGCCCTCCGGCGCGGCGGTGGCGATGGTCGAGCCGGCGGCCTCGAAGCCGTATTTCTTCGCCAACCCCACGCGGCCCGGCTACGCCGAGGAATACAACTTCCTGATGCCGAAGCCGCCCGGGACGGTGCGGATCTTCCTCATCGGGGAGTCGGCGGCCAAGGGCTTTCCGCAGCCGCGAAACCTCTCGATGGCCGCGTTCCTCCAGGCGATGCTCGCCGAAGCCTGGCCAGACCGAAAACCGGAGGTGATCAGCCTGGGAACGACGGCCGTCGCCAGCTTTCCGCTCGTCTACCTCGTCCGTGACGCCATCCGCTTCGAGCCCGACCTGCTCGTGTTCTACACGGGCAACAACGAGTTTTTCGGGGCCTACGGCGTGGCCTCGATCAACGCGGTCGGGACGCTGCCCACGTGGGCCCTGCCGGTCGTCCGCGCCGCCCGCGGCCTGGCGATCGTGCAGGCTGTCGAGGGGTTCTTGCACCGCAAGGCCGACGAAAGCCGCACGCTCATGGAGCAGATGGTCGGGCAGATGGTCATCCCGCCCGACTCGCCGCTCCGCGAGGCCGCCGCCCGCAACCTGGAGGCGCACCTCGGCCGGATGCTCGCCGCCGCCCGGGCCGCCGGCGTGCCAACGCTGGTGTGCACGACGGCGAGCAACGAATCGGGGCTGCGTCCCCTGGGCCAGAAGGCCGGCGCGGCGGAGGCCTTCGCGCGCGGCGAGCGATTCGCGGCCGACGGCGACCGTGCGGCCGCGCGGCAGGCCTTTCTCGAAGCCCGCGATCGCGACACGATGCCCTGGCGGCCGACCGCCGCCACGGAGGAGGCGATCCGGCGGGCGGCGGCGGCGGCCGACGTGCCGCTGTGCGACGTGGCGGAGCGGTTTCGTGGTCTCGACGCGACCGGGGCGACCGGCTGGGACCTGCTCGACGACCACGTGCATCTCTCGCTCCGCGGCCAGGCGGAGGTCGCGCGGGCCGTCGTCGAGTCGATGGCTGGCCTGCCGCCGCCGGTGCGGGTCGCGCCCGAGGCGCTGGCGGGACTCGCTGACTGGTCAACATACGCCGAGCGCTTGGGCACGAACGAGTACGACGCGTACCGCGTCAACCACACGCTGCGGACGCTCTTCGGCGTCCCGTTCATGAAGCAGACCAATCCTGAGGCTTACCGCCGGTTCGAGGCGGCCTGCCGCACGGCCGAGGAGGCCATGCCGCGGGCGATCCTCGAAGAGGCCCGGCAGTGGCAGACGTTTCGACCGCATGCCGGGGGAACGAGGCCGCTCACGGGCATGGTGGCCCGCGTGCTCCTGCGCGAGAACAAGCCGGCGGAGGCGGAGCTGCTCTACACCATCGCGCAGCGCCAGGTGCCCGACTACACGTCGTGGTATCTCGAATACGTCTACTTCGCGCTGGCGTGTCGCGAGCGCCTGGGCGGGCTCTCGGAGGCCGATCGCGCCGAGGCGCAGCGGGCGATCGACCAGGGCGTGTTTCTTTTGAGAAACGGATTCTCCGGCTCGGGGCTGGCCGAGCGTTACGTGGGCCGGCTGCATCAACTGCGGGGTGAGTGGCGGGAGTCGATCGCGCCGCTCGAGGTCGCCCGGAGCCGCCTCGGGGGAACCGATCGCGTGGCCTGCGACCAGGCGCTCGTGGCCGCGTATCTCAAGGTCGGCGACGTGCCGGCCGCGGAGGGGATCGTCGCCGCGGGGGAGCGCGGGGCGGGGCCGCTTGCGGGGGCCTACCGAACCCTGCGCGCCCAGTTGTCCGCCGCCGGGGCCGGTTCAGCCCCGTGATTCCAGCCCCAATGGGGCCATGCCAGCCGCGGGTTTCGCGGGTGTTTTGCCCGGTATTGAGGCGCCGCCGGGCTCGTTGACATCGCCCTCGGCCCGGGCGCATACTCTTACCGAATTTTTAGGGAGGGGTTTCCGGCATCCTGTCACCTTCGAGGAGTGCTTTCATGAGTCTGCCCGTTGCCACTATTCGGCGTGCGACGATCGTCGCCCCGGCTTTGGTGTTGGCGTTGGTCGCGGCATGTGGCCGGATCGAGCGTGCCTCCGCCGCCGACGTCTCGTGGAACACGACCACCGGGGCGTATACCGTCGGCGCCAACTGGCTGGGCGGGGTCGTGCCGACGGGCACAGACGTGGCCGTGATTGCCAACGGCGGAGCCTCGACGCTCACGCTCTCGGGATCCACCGCCGGTGCGCAACTCGCGATCGGCCGCGACGGCACCGGCTCTCTCGCGATCGCCGGTTCGGGCACCCATGCGACCGCCGCGCCGACGTACGTCGGCTACACGACGGCATCGAGCGCGATCGCGGGCGCGGGATCGCTCACCGTCGGGGCCGGCACCACGCTGCGGATCGAGAGCGGCGGCGACCTGCTGGTCGGCACCAGCGCGGGGGCGCTCGGCGCCTCGGGCACGGTCGCCATCAACGCCGGCGGTGAGCTCGTCTTCAACGCATCGGGCGCCAACATCCTCATCGGTGACACGCGGGACGGCAGCACCTCGACTGCGGCGCTCGACGTGGCGGGCACGCTCACCATGGCGGCCGGCGAAATCACGGTCGGCCGCGGCCAGGGTGGGGGCGGCACCGGCACCGGCGTTTTGACGCTCGGCCCCGGCGGTGTGGTCACGACCAACAGCTGGACGAAGTTCGGAGCCGACGTGCCTTTCGGCCCCAACGGCGGCGGCGTCGGCCGGCTGGTGATGACCGGAGGCACGTTCAACAAGTTGGGCACCGGGCGCATGTTGTTCGGCGTGTACAACGGCACCGGCGAGCTCACGCAGTCGGGCGGTGTGATCAACGTCGGCGGCTCGTCCGAAGGGTTCGTCATCGGAGCCTACGGCGCCCAGGGCGTCGGCACGTACACGCTCTCCTCGGGCACGCTGTCGGTGACCTCCGGCCTGCTGGCGATCGGCAACGCGGGAGGCCGGGGCACGTTCACCATGACCGGCGGCCTCGTCCAGAAGACCAGTTCGCAGGATTTCGAGGTCGGCGAGGGTGGCGCCGGCTCGATGACCGTGACGGGCGGCCTCGTCGACATCCAGGCGGGCGACCTGGCGATCGGGAAGTCTTCGGGGTCGGGCACGCTCGCCATCGGCGGCTCGGGCGTGGTCCAGGCAGGGAACGTGGTGTTCTCGAAGAATGCGGTGACGCCTTCGGCCATGCTGTCGCTCAATGCGGGCGGCCTCCTCAAGGCGGCGAGGATCTCGTCGGCCAACGCCGCCGGAAACACCCAGATGACGTTCGACGGCGGCACGCTCATGGCCACGGCGAGCGAGCCTGCGTTCATGAGCGGGCTGTCGACCGCCCAGATCAACGCCGGCGGCGCGACGATCGACACGCAGGCCTTCAACGTGACGGTGGCCCAGCCGCTCTCGGGTGTCGGCGGCCTCACGAAGCTCGGATCCGGCACGCTCGCCATGACGGGCGCGGGCTCGTATTCCGGCCCCACGACCGTCTCGCAGGGCGGCCTCACGCTGACCACCGCGCACACCGGCGGCGGGGCGGTGACCGTGGCCTCCGGGGCGGCGCTCGGCGTCACCGTGGCCGGCGCCGTCAACTCGCAATTGGCGCTCTCCTCGCTCGGACTGGGGGCCGGCAGCAGCCTGACCATCGACCTGGCGTCGTTCGGCAATCCCTCCGCGGCGCCGCTCAACGTGCTCGGCGGCCTGACCACGAGCGGCGGATCGACGGTGATCAATTTTTCCTCCGGGGCTCCGGCGACCGGCGTCGTGCCGCTCGTCTCCTACGGCAGCCTCAACGCGTACAACTTCACGCTCGGCACGCTGCCGGTCGGCATGCAGGCCACGCTCGTGAACAACACCGCGGCCAATCGGATCGATCTTTCGATCTCGAGCATTCCGATCCGCCGCTGGCAGGGCAACGTGAACGCCGCCTGGGACACGACCGCCGCGAACTGGGTCGCCACGTTCAGCGGGCCCGGTCCGAGCGCCGTGTTCGCCAACGGCGACGGCCCCATCCTGTTCACCGACGAGGCCACCGGGACCACGGCCGTCACGCTCAACACCACCGTGCAGCCGCTGGCGACGTCGTTCACGAACAACACGCTGCCTTACAGCCTCACCGGCACCGGCACCATTGCCGGCAGCGGCGGGCTCACCAAGTCCGGCGCAGCACCCCTGACGCTCGGCACCCGCAACTCCTACACGGGGGTGACCAGGCTCGAGGGTGGCACGACGTCGGTCTCGGTGCTCGCCAACGGCGGCACCGCCAGCGGCATCGGTGCTGCGACCGCGGCGCCCAGCAACCTCGTCTTCGCCGGCGGCGCCCTTCAGTACACCGGCAGCACCGCATCGATCAATCGCGGCTTCACGATCTCCGGCAGCGGCGGCAGCATCGGCGTGTCGCAGACGACGGCGCTCCTGACCTTCTCGGGCTCGGTGGCCGCTGATTCGGGGAGCCTCCGCAAGACGGGCCCGGGCAACCTGCGGCTCACCGGGAGCACCAATGTCCTCGGCAAGGTGGGCGACGGGGTGGGCCTCATCGTGGAGTCGGGATCACTTCAATTGTTCGGGACTTCCCCCGCGAATCCGACCGGCCAGAGCAACACCGTCACCGGCGACGTCCAGATCGGCGCCGTGGCTGATACGCCAGCAGCGCTGGCGATGACCAACTCCACGCTCAATGTCACGGGCTGGCTGTCGCTCGGCCACGAGACGGGCACGGCCAACGTGGCCACGACGCTCACCCGTGCGGCGGTCAGCGCGGGCAACCTCCGGCTGGGCTACTCGACCACCGCGAACTCCGGCAGCCACTCGCTCACGCTCACAAACTCCTCGCTCGTCGTCACCAACGAGGCGCTGATCGGGAACATCGCCCCGTCGGTCGGCACGCTGAGTCTCACCGGCTCGTCGGGGTACCGTTCGGGGGGCAACACAAACATCGGCAACGTGGCGGGCACGCAGGGCATCGTCACGGTGGACGGGTCGGCGACGTTCGCGTCGGCCGGAGCGCTCCGCGTCGGCGACCTCGGCGCGGGTTCGCTCACCGCGACCGGCTCGTCGCGGCTGAGCGTCGACCAGGTGCAGATCGGCAACGGTGCCTCCGCGACAGGCACGATGACGGTCAATAGCGCCGCTGCCGTCAACTCCGTGGGATATATCGCGGTCGGAAACAGCGGCATCGGCACGCTCACGGTCGCGGACCGCGGGCGGGTCGACGTGCAGTACGACCTCAACATGGGCGATCTCGGCGGCTCAAACGGCACGCTGACGGTCGGCGGACAGGCGGCGGTGTCGGCCGGCAGCGTGTTCGTCGGCAAGGGCGACGCGAGCATCGGCGCCGTGACCGTGACCGGCGGGACGCTCACGCAGACCTCGCCCAGCGGCCAGTTCATCGTCGGCCGCCAGGCGCAGTCCGCGACGCTCACGGTCAGCGGCTCCGGCACGGTGGTGGTCACGGCCACGTCGGGACTGCAGATATCCGCCTGGGATTTAGCCCAGGGAGCGACGGTGAACCTCGACGGCGGCACGCTCGAGGTGGCCCGGATCTCGAAGGGCACCGGCCTCAACGCCGGGCTCGTGCTCAACGGCGGCACGCTCCGGGCCCGGTCGACAGCGTCCGGCAGCTTGATTTCGGGCCTCGACAGCGCGTTGGTCTTGCCCGGCGGGGCCGTGATCAACACCAACGGTGCGTCCGTGTCCGTCGACCAGATCCTCAGCGACGGCGGCGGCGGGCTCACGAAGACCGGCGCGGGCACGCTCGCGCTCACCGCGGCCAACACGTATTCCGGAGCCACGTCGGTCACGGCCGGCACGCTCCGCGTCGACGGTGACAATTCGTTTGCCACGGGGCCCGTCAGCGTGTCGTCCGGCGCGACGCTCGCGGGCACCGGCACCGTCGGCGGCGTCACGACGATCCAGTCGGGGGCGACACTCTCGCCGGGAGCCAGCCCGGGCACGCTCACCTTCACCCAGGGCGTCACGCTTGCCGCCGGCGGCAACTACAACTGGCAATTGTACAACGCGACCGGCACGGCCGGGGCGTCGAACGGTTGGGATCTGATCTCCGTGGGCGGCGTGCTCAACGTCGCCGCGACGTCGGGAAGCAAGTTCCGCATCAACCTCTGGAGCCTGTCGGGCGTCGGCCCCGACGTCAACGGCAACGCGTTGAATTTCAGCTCTGCCACGAGCGGCACCTGGCTGATCGCCACGGCTGCAGGCGGGATCACCGGGTTTTCGGCCGACAAGTTCGCGCTCGTCACCTCGGCCACCAACGGCACGGGTGGCTTCTCCAATCCGTTTGCCGGAACGTTCAGCCTGGCCCAGAGCGGCAACAACCTCAACCTGATCTACACCGGCGTCGCACCAGCCGTGATCACGATCAACGTCGCGAGCGGCACGCAGACGCAAACGCAGGCGGGCTACCCGCTGCTGACGGGCACGACGCCGGTGCAAAAGACGGGCGCCGGCACGGCGGTGTTCAACCAGGCCAATACGCTCACCGGCCCCACGACCGTGTCGCAGGGGACGTTGCAACTGGCGACCGGCAATACCCTCTCCTCGAGTGCCGTCACCGTGGCGGCGGGAGCGAAACTCTCGGTCGGCCCGCAGGTGGCGGCCGTGGTGCCCGCGCTCGTCAACAACGGCCTCGTCGACGTCGGCCTCGGCGGGCTCACGATCACCGCGGGGCAGA
>CAZDTC010000071.1:0-8678 GCA_964508125.1 uncultured Candidatus Kuenenia sp. | reverse complement strand
GGGCAGTTCGCCGAGCCGGATCTTCGGGCCGGCCAGGTCGGCGAGCACGCCGATCGGCCGCTGCGTCGCCTCCGACACGCGCCGGATCCGGTCGAGCGACTCCTGGTGCTCGGGGATCGAGCCGTGCGCCATGTTGAGGCGAAACACGTCGACGCCGGCCTCGACGAGGCGGTGGATCGCATCCTCGGCACGCGACGCTGGGCCGAGCGTGGCGACCACCTTCGTGCGGACGATCTCGGGCGAGCGGGCAGCGGCCATGGCGGGCTCCTCGATAAGGCGGGGGAGGGGCGGCAGGCGGGAGCGGGCAGGATAGGGATCGTACCACGCAGAGCGGATTCACGATGAGGGGGGCCGTGGCTGAACCGCATGGTCGACGGACGGTCGTTCACCGTGTCGCACCCCGACTGGGTCTTCGTGTCCCCGACGGGCCGCACGGCGATGCTGTTCGAGCCGGACGACAGCTACAGCGTGGTCGACCTGATGCTGATGAACGAACTTGAAGTGCCGGCCACGAAAAACGCCGGGTGAGCACGGTCGCCCGCGACGACCCCGCGGGATCACGCCTGCAGCATCGCCTCGATCGCACGGGCCGCGGCGATGCACTGCTCGCCCGCCGCGGGAAATTTTTCTTCCGGCAGCCGCGAGACCGGTGCCATGATCGTCACGGCTGCCAGGATCGCGCCGTGTGCGTCGAGGATCGGGGCGGCCACGCAGTGGATCCCCTCAAGGCCTTCGGCGCGGTCGACCGTGTAGCCCAGCCGTCGCGCGGCGGCCAGTTCCTGCTCCAGGCTCCGGCGGTCGGCGAGCGTGGTGGCCGTGAACCGCTTGAGCGTCGTCGCCTCAAGCCACGCCGCGCGCCGCTCGTCGGGCCACCAGACGAGGATCGCCTTCCCGGGCGCGGATGAATACAGCGGCGCCCGCATGCCCACCTGGCCGCACACCTGCAACGCCTGCGTGCCGCGGACCTGCTCGAGTACGAGCGTCTTGCCACCCGACTCGATCACGAGTTGCACGGTCTCTCCGGCGGCGTCGCGGAGCTGGCGGAGCGCCGGATGGGCGGCCACCACGAGGCTCTGCTCCCCGGCCTGCGGCCCGGCGAGGTCGAGGAGCCGGCCGGAGAGCGTGTAGGTCTTCGTGCCCGCGTGTTGGTGGCAGTAGCCGAGCGTGGCGAGCGTCTTCAGGATCCGAAACACGAGATTCGGCGTAATGCCCGAGATGCGGGCGGCCTGGGCGGCGCTGATCCCGCGGGGATGCCGGGCGACGAGTTCCAACACGGCGAGCGTCTTGCCGCAGGTGGGCGAGGGGAGGGCATCGAAGTCGGGCGACACCTTGCGGATGCCGCCACGCTGCGACCGGGTGCGGGATCCTTCATGCATGCGCATACACAACTGCCTTCGTTCGTGCTTGCGAAACCGTCCGAAACCGAGTCGATAACAGCTCCGCAGCGCGATTGATTCTTATTCGAGACTACGTTCTCATTGAGGGAATGACAAACCGAGCCCTCCCGTTCCGTGGGTGGTTTGGGCGGCGGCTGGCCGTCGGCAGCGCTGCCGTGGCCGCGTTGCTCTTGGTTATGGCCGCGTTGCGCGGGGGGCCGGCGTGGGCCGGCGAAGCGGAGGATCTTTTCGAGCGCGAGATCCGCCCCTATCTCGTGGAGCGGTGCTACGAGTGCCACGCCACGAGTGGCACGCGCGAGCAGGATCTCGCCCTCGACTGGGCCGGCGGGATGCGCGAGGGGGGCTTCTCCGGCCCGGCCGTCGTGCCCGGCGATCCGGCCGCGAGCGTGATCATGACGGCGCTCGAACACCGCGACGACCTCCTCATGCCGAAGGGCGGCCCGAAGCCGTCTCAAAAAGTGGTGGCGGCCTTCCGCCGGTGGATCGAACTGGGCGCGCCCGATCCCCGCCTCGAGCCGCCATCGGCCGACGAACTCGCCCGCGAGGCATCGTGGGAAGCGATCTTTGCCCGCCGTCGGCAGTGGTGGAGCCTCCAGCCGCTGAAGGAACCGCCCGTGCCCCCGCACTCAGGCGGCAGCTCGTGGCTCGCCGCGAGCGACCATCCCGTCGATCGCTTCCTCGCGGCGCGGCTGGCCTCGGCCGGGATCGAACCGGCGAGCGAAGCCGACCGGGAAACGCTCCTGCGCCGGGCTTCGCTCGTGCTCACCGGCCTGCCGCCGACGCCCGAGGAGCGGGCCGCCTTCCTTGCCGACACCGCGGCCGATGCCTGGGAGCGGCTCGTCGATCGGCTCATCGCGTCGCCGGCGTTCGCCGAGCGCTGGGCCCGCCACTGGCTCGACTGCGTCCGCTATAGCGAGACACACGGCAGCGAGGGCGACCCTGCGATCCCGCATGCCTGGCGGTATCGCGACTGGTGCATCCGCGCGATCCGCGACGACGTGGCCGTAGACCGCTTCATTCGCGAGCAGATCGCTGGCGACCTCCTACCCGACCCGCGGATCGACTCCGAGACGGGCTTGAACGAGTCGGCCCTCGGCATCGGAAACCTGCGGATGGTGCCGCATGGGTTCACGCCGACCGACGCCCTCGACGAGCTCGTCACGTTCACCGACAACCAGATCGACGTCGTCTCGAAGGCATTCCTCGGCATGACGGTGTCGTGCGCCCGCTGCCACAACCACAAGTTCGACGCCGTCTCCCAGGCCGACTTCTACGCCCTCTTCGGCACGCTCGCGAGTAGCCGGCCCGCGGTCATCGAAGTGGATGCCGACGGCCGGCGCGACGCGTCCCGCGCCGCGGTCGCCGATCTCAAGCACCGCCTGCGGGAAGCCCTCGCCGACGTTTGGCTGACCCGGGTGGCTGAGGATCCCGCCGCTGTGACCAGCGGCCTGGCCGCACACGCCGAGGCGGTGGCGAAGGCCGCCTGGCCCGAGGCGCCGCCGCTCCGCGAGGCCGATCGCGGCACGGTGCTCGATCCTGCGGCCTGGTTTCGCTCAGGATCGGGCGTGGGGGCCGCCTCGCCGCCGGGCGAATTTCGCGTCGCGGCCGACGGCGACCGCGCGATCACGCAGCTCCTGCCCGCCGGCGTTCACTCGAATCTGCTCGTGGCGAGCGACGGCGCGGTGCTCCACTCGCCGCTGTTCGAGGTGCCGCCAGAGGCGATCCACGTGCTCCTCGCCGGGGCGGGCAAGGCGCGGCTGCGCATAGTCGTCCGCAACTACCCCCGGATCGGGCTCATCTATCCCGAAACGAGGCTCGAAGACGGCGCGCCGAAGTGGGTCAGAATCCCCACGGCCTACTGGAAAGGCGAAATCGCCCACCTCGAGATCGCGACGGCGGGCGACCTGCCCGTCGACCCGACCGACGAAAAAGGCTCGTGGTTCAGCGTGGTGGCTGTCGACCTTTCGGGGACCGCGCCGGGCCGGGCGCCGCCACCGAGCACGATAGAAACCGCCGCACTCACGCGGGCGATCGAGGCCTGGCGGGCCGGCAATGCCACCGCCGCCGACACGGCGCTCGTCGACGCCTGCCTCGTGGCCGACGTGCTGCCGACGCGGCTCGATGCCGCGCCCACCATCGGCGAGATCACGACGCGGATGCGCGCGATCGCTGCGGCGATCCTGCCGCCGACCCGTGCGGCCGGCGTCGTCGAAGGCACCGTGTTCGACCAGCCGCTGTTCGTGCGCGGCAACCACCGGCAGCCGGCCGACCCCGTGCCACGCCGGTTTCTCTCCGCCCTCGACCCGACGCCCTTTCCAGCGGATGCAAGCGGCCGGCTCGAACTCGCCGCCGCGCTCGTCGCGCCCACCAATCCGCTCACGCCGCGGGTGTTCGTCAACCGAGTGTGGCACCATGTGTTTGGCCGCGGGATCGTGGCGAGCGTCGACACGTTTGGCGCGATGGGCGACCTGCCCACGCATCCGGAGCTGCTCGACTATCTCGCGAGATCTTTCATCACACCCACGAGCGTCGATCGCCCCGGCCCGACGCCGCAGCCCTGGTCGCTGAAGGGCCTCGTGCGGCTGCTCGCGACGTCGCGGGCCTTCCGGCTTGCCGTGCAGCCATCCGAGTCCGCCGCCCGGCTCGATCCCGCCAACGCGCTCTTCTCTCACGCCCGGCTCCGTCGGCTCGAAGGGGAGGCGATCCGCGATTCGCTGCTTGCCACGTCCGGCCAACTCGACCGCGCGTCGTTTGGGCCGCCAGTCGCAGGTGAAGTCGGCCGTCGCAGCATCTATGTGGGCGTGCGGCGAAATTCCATCGATCCGTTTCTCGCCGCCTTCGATCCACCGAGCACGACTTCCACGCAGGGCCGTCGCGACGAATCGCACGTGGCGGCGCAGGCGCTCGTGCTCATGAATGGCAGCTTCGTGCGCGGCCTGGCCACGAAGCGGGCCGAAAAGCTCGTGGCCGACTCGGCCGGCGTGTCTGCGGCCGAACGCATCCGGCGGATGTTCGTCGAGACGCTTGCCCGTGAGCCTACGGCCGACGAGACCGCCGCCACGATCACCTGGCTCGAGGCCGAGGCGGCAGCCGCAAACGTGCCTCCGGCCGACATCCCCGGCAGTGTGCCGCTCTGGGCTGGCGTGATCCATGGCCTCTTCAACCTCGAGGAGTTCATCCATGTGGACTGATCCTGCGGGCCTCTTCGATCCGCGCGGAGCCTTCTCGCGCCGCCACCTGCTCGGCCGGTCGTCGGCGGGGTTTGGCCTCGCCGCGATCGCGGGGCTCCTCGGCCGCGAGGCGGCGGGCGGCGCGGCCCGCGTGGCGACCACGCCGCGGGCCAAGCGGGTGATTTTTCTCTTCATGAGTGGCGGCGTGTCGCACGTCGACTCGTTCGACCCCAAGCCCGCGCTCGCCGCCAGGGCGGGACAGCCGATGCCCGTGCCCATCGAGCGGACGCAGTTCAACAACAACGGCACGATCATGCCCGCGCAGTGGGAGTTTCGCCCCCGTGGGGAGAGCGGCACCGAGATCAGCGAGCTCTTTCCCGAGATGGCCAGGCACGCCGACAAGCTTGCGGTGGTTCGGTCGATGACGGCGAAATTCAGCGAGCACGCCCAGGGCAACCTCTTCATGCACACCGGGTTTCCATTCCTCGGCTACCCCAGCGCCGGAGCGTGGGCCACTTACGGCCTCGGCCGCGAGTGCGACGACCTGCCGGGCTACGCCGTGCTGCAAAGCGGCGATGCCATCCCGCCCCACGGCGGCATGGCCTGCTTCGGCAACGGGTTTCTGCCGAGCGACACGCAGGGCTCGATCGTGAAGTGCGACGCCGACCCGCCGCTCCGCGACATTCGCCCCTGGGAAGCCGCCGCCGGCCAGCGCGCCCGCCTCGACTGGCTTGCCGGCATGAACCGTCGCTTCGGTGCCGAGGCCGCGGCGGCCGAGGCGGTGGAGGCCGCGATCCGCACGCACGAGACCGCCTTTCGGATGCAGGCAGCGTTGCCGTCGCTCACGGATCTCTCCGGCGAGTCGAAGCACACGCTCGAGCGCTACGGCCTCGAAGCCGCCGAGCCGCAGCAGGCGGCCTACGCCCGGCAATGCCTGCTCGCCCGCCGGCTCGCGGAGCGGGGCGTGCGGTTCATCGAGCTCTCCTGCCTGGCCTACAACCTCGGCGGCGGCAACCCCGCCAATCCCTGGGACAACCACGGCAAGCTCAAGGAGGGGCACGAGAAGATGGCCCGGCAGGTCGACCGCCCGATCGCCGCGCTCCTCTCCGACCTCGACGAGCGGGGCCTGCTCGACGACACGCTCGTGGTGTGGGCGGGCGAGTTCGGCCGCACGCCTTTTTCACAAGGCAGCGACGGCCGTGACCACAACCCGATGGGCTTCAGCATCTGGATGGCCGGCGGCGGCGTGAAGGGGGGAACGGTGCACGGCGCCACCGACGAGCTCGGCTACCGGGCGGTGGAAAAGGTCGCGACGCTCTACGACCTCTGGGCCACCGTCCTCCACTGCCTGGGCATCGACCACGAACACCTCACCTTCCGCCACGGCGGCCGCGACGTGCGGCTCACCGACGTGCACGGCCACGTGATGCACGACATCCTCGCCTGAGAAAATCCATGTCGAGAGGATTCAAGTCTGAACTCACCGGATGTTTTTCCACTCCCTGCGACGACAACCCCACCGTCGCGATGGTGGAGGCCGCCTACCGCCATCACGGCCTCGCCTGGCGCTACATCAACGCCGAGGTCCCGTCTGCAGGCCTCGCCGCCGCCGTGGCCGGCGCCCGGGCGATGGGCTGGCGCGGCTTCAATCTCTCGATGCCCCACAAGGTGGCCGTGATCGAGCACCTCGACGGCCTCGGCGAGAGCGCCCGGCTGATCAACGCCGTCAACTGCGTGGTGAGCCGCGGCGGCCGATTCATCGGCGAGAACACCGACGGCAAGGGGTTTCTGACGTCGCTCGTGCCGGTGTGCGATCCGCGCGGAAAGCACGTGATGCTGCTCGGCGCCGGCGGCGCCGCCCGGGCGATCGCGGTGGAACTCGTGCTGGCGGGCGTGAGCCGGCTGTCGATCGTGAACCGCTCGGACGACCGCGCCGAGGAGTTGGCCCGGATCGTGCGGGCCGCGAAGCCGATCGACGTGTCGGTCGCGGGCTGGTCGGGCGATGTCGCCGTGCCGCACGACGCCGACGTGCTCGTCAACTGCACGAGCATCGGCCTCGGCGATGCCCACGCCCGCGTGCCCATCGCTGCCGCATCGCTCCGCCCGGGCCTCATCGTGGCCGACGTGATTCCCAATCCCCCGCGCACGCAGTTGCTCGCCGCCGCCGAAGCGGCCGGCTGCACGACGCTCGACGGCCTCGGTATGCTCGTCGGCCAGGGCATCCTCGGCATCCATTACTGGTCGGGCATCGACGCCGACGCCGGCGTGATGCGGGCAGCACTCCAGGAGGCATTTTCATGATTTCCTCGCAGCGCATCACGGAAATCGTCCGCGACGCATGCCTCGCGGCGGTCGTGCTGTGCACGCCGCTCGCCGCCGCCCCGGTGGCCCCCGAGGAACGCACGATCCACGGGCAGCCGTCGTGGATCCTCGCCACCGACGACGTGGAACTGGCGATCACGAAGCACGGCGGCCACATGGCGCCCGTCACGTTCGACCGCAAGGCCGGCACACCCATCCGCCCCTATCACATCTCGCCGTGGCAGGACGAGGGCCTGGAGAATCTGCCCGCCGCGGTGCTCGCGCCGCTGCGGGGCGATTTTTTCTGCATGCCGTTTGGCGGCAACGCGGCGCCGCGAGGCAGCGAGCGGCACGTGCCCCACGGCGAGACGGCCACGGCCCAGTGGAAGCTCGGCTCACGGTCGCGCGAGGCCGACGGCACCGAGCGGCTGGCGCTCGTGCTCGACACGCATGTCCGACCTGGAAAGGTGACAAAGGAACTGTTTCTCATGCCGGGGGAGCCGGTCGTCTATTCGCGGCACGTAATCGAGGGCTTCGCCGGCCCGACGCCCCTCGCGCACCATGCCACGCTCGCGATGCCGGAGGAGGAGGGCGTGGTCCGCGTGTCCACGAGCCCGTTCCGCCTCGGGATGACCTGCCCAGGCGTGTTCAGCGACCCGGCCGCCAAGGAATACCAGTCGCTCGCGAGCGGGCAGACATTCACCGACCTCGCCCACGTGCCGAGCGCGTTCAAGACGCCGGCCGACGCGGACTGCTCGCGGTTTCCCGCCAGGCGCGGCTATGCCGACCTGCTCGCCGTCGTCGCCGACGAAGCCAAACTCGGCGGCTGGCCGGCCTGGACGGCCGCCGTCAACACGCAGGACCACTGGGCGTGGTTCGCGATCCGCGACGCCCGCGTGCTCCCCACGACCGTGTTCTGGATCGAGAACCACGGCCGCCATGGCACACCCTGGCTCGGCCGCAACAATTGCCTCGGCCTCGAGGACGTGTGCGCATTCTTCGCCGAGGGCCTCGTGCCATCGATCGAGCCCAATGTGCTCTCGAAGCAAGGCGTGCGCACGGCCATCGCGCTCGACGCCGCCCGGCCGACGGAGGTCCGCTACGCCCAGGGCGCCGTCCGTGTGCCCGAGGGATTCGACGAGGTCAAGACGATCGACTTCTCGACGCCAGGACGAATCCGACTCATCGCCACCTCGGGTCAAGCCGTCACGGTGCCCGCGCGACACGCCTTCGTGATGGGAGCGGGCGACCGACCGCGATGAACTGGCACGACAGACGGGTGATCGTGGCGGGCGGCACGGCCGGATTCGGCCTCGTGCTCGCGCGGCATCTCGCCCTGGCCGGGGCCCGCGTACTCGTCGTCGGCCGCTCGTCCGCCGGCGTGCGGGCGGCGCTCGACGCCTGTGAGCGGGCCGGGGCGGCGGCCGACCGCGTTCATGGCCTCGCCGCCGATCTCGGCACGGCGGGGGAAGGGCAACGCGTGACCGGCGAGGCCCTGCGGATCCTGGGCGGCGTCGACGATCTCTTCTTCTGCGTGGGCCGGTCGGGGCGGGCCGCGATCGTGAAGGCGTCGCCCGCGATGCTCCAGGAATATCTCGATGCCAACCTGCTCGCGGCCGTGGAGATCACGCAGGCCGTGGCCGACGACGTGGCGAGCGCCCGGGGGCATCTCGTGTACATCGGGAGCCTCGCGGGCAAGATCGTGATGCCGTTCATGGGCCCCTACAGCGTGGCCAAGGCCGCACTCGCCGCCTACGTCGACGCCGTGCGGCTCGAACTTGCCCCGCGCGGGGCCCATGTGTTGCTCGTA
>CAZDTC010000070.1:5287-8732 GCA_964508125.1 uncultured Candidatus Kuenenia sp. | reverse complement strand
CGCAGCTACGTGATCCGCGCCGGCCAGGTGCTCTGCCACGGCACGGCGCAGGAGGTGCTCAACAACCCCGACGCCAAGAAGTATTACTTCGGCGAAAGCCCCAGCGTGGTCGAGGCGGCGTGAGCCCGCCCGCAGGACAGGCTTCAGCCTGTCACGGCTGATTCCGTGCCGCTGCCGCCCGACAGATGCGGATCTCGGCGGTGGAGAGGGCCCGCGAAAAGAGCCGCACCTCGTCGACGAGCCCCGTGAAATGCGCCCGCGAGCCGGGCGCGAAGCTGCCGATCACGAGGTCGAAGTGGCTGGGGTTCACGCGGCCGGGCCGATCGCGCGAGGCCACCTCGTCGCCGTCCACGTAGAGCCGCATCGTCTGGCCGTCGAACGTGGCGGCCAGGTGCACCCAGCGGCCGAGCGGCAGCGGTTCGGGGCCGGTGAGGTGATGGCTCCAGTCGGTCTGCGGCAGGGCGAAGCAGGGCCGGCCCGCGACCAGGCCGAACCGGTAGCCCGTATCGAGCCCGCCCCCTTGGATCCGATTCACGATCCAGGTGTCGTTCTGGCCGGCGACGTCCGTCTTCACCCAGCAATCGATCGTGAGCGCATCGCCCACCGAGAGCCGCGGGTCGTCCGGCACGAGCACGATCCCTCCTTTGCAGTCGATCGCGCTGCCGACGATCCCCGGCACCCGCTCGACGCCGAGCACCTCGCCCCCGAGCCGATTCCCGGAGATGTCGAAGGCCACGGGCGTGCCGGCGGGCTCGTTGAAGTTCCACCACGCGACGAGGCCGGAATGGGGACCGGCCTCGTTGAGCCGGCGCGTGAGCAGCGGCCGCAGTTCCTCGCGGCGGGCGAGCGCGGCGCGGGCTGGCGCATCGTAGGGCCCGAGGCCCACATCCTCGGGCAAGAGGTCGACGTGCTCTTGCGGCGCACTCGAGAACACGTTGCGGACCGCGTCGAGATAGCCGAAGCCGTGCTCGCGGCAGGGCGCGATGGAATGCCCTTCGCCCCACTCGTTCCAGTTGTCGAGCAGGAAGATCCGGCTGCCGAGCTGGTCCTTGGGCGATGCCAGGGCGATCTCCTTGGTGTCGCGGAGCAGCTGCTCGAACCGCCGGGGCGGCACCGACCAGACCGTGCCCTCGTCGTGCCAGCCGCTCCAGCCCTGCGACGCCGTGACCACCTGCGGCAAAACGCCGCGGTCGCGCGTGTTCCGGATCAGTTCGAGCTGCCGGGCGGCGGCCTCGTCGGGCGTGGGGTTGCTCGCGACGTACCAGCAGTAGGCGAACGATGCGTCGACGCCGAGGGCTGCCATGCGATCGAGCTTGGCGGGCACGAAGCCGCGATCTTCACCGAGCAGCGTGAGCCCCTTGAAGCCCGCGGCCTGGCAGGCAGCACGCATCTTTTCGATCGCCCGGGCGGCGGGCTCCGGGCCCCCGAGATCCTGGATGAACCGGTCGGTCTCGTAGATGAAGAGCACGGGCTTCCCGTCCACCTGCAGATAGCCGGGATGCTTGAAGTAGTTGTCGATCCAGTAGGGCAGGAGATTGTCGAAGAGGTCCCGCTCGTCGGCCACGCCGCCGATCCCCTCCGACTGGTTCTCCCAAAGGATCGCGAATTTCAGCTTTCCGGCGGCCTGCGACTTCATGTAGCCGTCATGAAGGCCGCGACCAAACCGCGTCTTCACCGGGCCCCCTTCGCCGCTGCGATACCAGCAGTAGACGAAGAACGATATGCCGTGTTCGAGGGCCCACTTGGCCTCCCAGTCGGCGACCTGGGGATTTTCCTGGGTGTAGAGCCCGAGCGCGGGCATCCGCTCGGGGTGTCGGAGGACGCCGCGCCAGAGATCGATGCGGTCCGCCTCCCAGAGCGGGCAGTGGATCGCGCCCACGAGCATGTCGGTGGCCACGGGCTTGGCCGGCGGCACGGCGTCGAGCCTCTGGGCCGCGACCGGCGGCAGGAAGTCGATCGTGAGGGACTGCTTCACGGGCGGACTGCCCGGCGCGGCAAGGTCGATCACGATCTCCGCCGGCCCGCCCGCTTGGGCCTCGACGATGAACCGGAGCTTGCGCTCTCCGTCGGTGGTGGAGATGCGAACGGGTGCCGGGGCTTCTGGGGCCACGAGCCGCACGCCCGGCGGCAGCGTGAGCGTGGCAGTCACGTCGGCATCGGCCGGGCCGTCGTTGACGATCGTCGCCGTGAGGCCAACGGGCCGGCCCGCCCGGCAGATCGGCGGGTCGGAAAGGAAGCTGCGAACGACGACGCCAGACTCCGCGGCAACGCCCTCGGGGAGAAGCCCCGGAGGCCCGAGGAACAACCAAGCGGTCGTTACCAGGGGCGTCAGCATCAGGAGGAAACGGCGGTATTGATCGGCTGTCATGCACCGAGCATACCCCCTGCCGGGGGCCGCTGAGCCTCGAAACCAAGGCTTTTTCCGTGATGCCCCCTGGCCGATTTTGCAATGTTTTCCAAACGAAAACGGCAATGTTTCCCGGGTCCGGCGAAGTAGATTCTTGGCAGTGACAGATTTTGGTTCGGCTGTTTCGTATCTCGATCGACTTCAACTCAGCGAGGGGCTCATGGGTGTTCGAATGTCGCATTGGTCTGCCGCCGTCATGGCTGCACTGGTTGCCGCGAGTGCTTGGACATGCCACGCCGTGACGATTTCTTATGTCGGCACCGAGCCTGGTGGCGCCGGCTCAGGCTACGTGACGGAGAACTGGTCAAACCCCGCAGTCGCCAAGTCCTTCGCGACGGGCACGTCGAACACCTACGGCAAGGACGGCTATTGGCAGATTCGGCCGAACACCGGGACGGATCTCTTCGAAGGCGTCGCCGGGGGAAACAACCTCGGCACGTCGGCGAGTCCATTCCCGACGCTTTGGATGGGATCCAACCCCTCGTTCATGAGCAGCATCGAAGGGGCCGCGGGCAACTACGTAAACTTCGGTGGATACTCGGTCTACCGTGGGCCCGATGGATCTTCGCTCTATCGCCAGGGCGCCCTCTCGGTTCCAGTGGCCGAGGGTCCCTACGGCCTGCCAGGCGTGCCAACGTATGCAGGGCAGACGCTCTCGTTCACGCTTAACTACTCGGGCACCGTCCGTGTCGGATTCGCCGTCGATTCCGTGGGCACCGCGCAATACGCACCAAACTACGTGGGCATCTACAGCCCGGACGTGACGCCGAATACAACGCTTTCGGCAGCGCTCACGCGTGACGCCGTTCCGGACATGGCCATTTTCGACATCGTCAACCCGACTGGTCAGACTTTCTACGTGGCGCAGTGGCAGACTGCGGGGACCCAGAGCGTCTCCGCGATGAGCCTCGTGACGTTCGACCTGATCCCCGTCCCCGAGCCGTCCGCAGCCGCGCTCCTGGCCGCTGCCGGCATCGCTGGCGGACTCTTCATGCGGCGACGCAAAACCTAGTTTTTCGCCGCCGCGGCGATCTCCGG
>CAZDTC010000070.1:0-5187 GCA_964508125.1 uncultured Candidatus Kuenenia sp. | reverse complement strand
TCGACGCGACGACCCGCAGGCACTGGGCCGAAGGCGATCTGCCCGAGGGGCTGATCGGCGAGGCGGGTCTCGACACCGTCGATCGTGATGCCGGTGGTGTTGCGCCCCGCGAAGGCCTCGAGCCGGCCGTCGGCGGCGGCCCGAAAGCTGACGGTGCCGTCGCCGGCATAGGTCACGCGGCGGCCGTTCACACGAAAGTCGGCGAGGTCGAGCCGCTCGCTCGGCGGAGGCACGCGGGCGAGGTAGGCGTTGTCGGCTGCCGCTTCACGAGCGAAACCGCCGGGCCACTCCTCGACCACGCTGCGCAGGTGCGGTGCGATCGAAATCGCGCCGTTGGGAAAGCGGCAGGCCAGGTGGGGACCGGTGCGGGAGAGATGTTCCGTCTGGTCGTTGTGATCCGGAAAGGCACCGGTGGGCGCGTAGGCCCCGAGGGCCCGCAGCACGTGGAACCAGGTGGCCACGTCCTGCCCCAGGCTCGCCGACTGGTCGTCGCGCGGCCGCATGCCGAGGGCGAGCGTCTGGCCGCCGCCGGGGTGCGTGCGCTGCACCCCGATGACATCGTTCATGAGCCGCGCCGCCACGGTGCTCTCCGCCCGCGGCACGAGCGGGTGTGCGCGGTCCACGAGAAAATGCGTGAGCACGGCCTGCGGCGGGACGTTTCCGAGTGCGCCCTCGAAGGCGACCGTTTTTCCCGGCACGACGAGGCCGCCGTCGATCCGCGGGGCGAAGTCGGCGCCCATAAGATCCTGCCACGAGCCGCGGGCATCGCCCCCTTCCCACGTGCGCACGGGCGGCGGCCCCGACCACACCACCCGCCCGCCCTGCGCGACGAGTTCCCGCATCATCGCCAGGAGCCGGTCGCTGGGAAACGGCTCGAAGAGGGCCACGAGCGTGGTGAACTTCCGCCCTGCGAGGTGGATCGCCCCGTCGCGGACCTCCCCGAGCGCTGCCAGCTTCTCCTGCGTGATCAGGTTGGCATAGCCGTATTGCGTCATCCAACTGCCAAACCGCTCCTCGCTGGCGACGAGGTTGAGCGGATAGAGCATCAGCACGTCGACGTCGCGGTGCTGCATGTCCTGCACGAGGCCGTGCACGGTGGAACTGCCCACGCCGTAGGCGTCGGCCACCGCCTGGCGCCGGCGGTGGAGTTCCCCGGGCATGCCCCAGTGCGCGCCGTAAGCGTATGGCACGTCGTTGATGATCCCGAGGCTGCAGGCGAGCGCGAGGCCGTAGTAGTTGCGGTCGAGCCAGCCCCCTTCGGCGTGGTCGTTGCCGTTGCCCGTGAGGAAGTCGCCCCATTTGAAGGAGTCGTGGCAGGCGGAGGCGGCCTGCTGCACCGTGTTCGACCACACGAAGTTCGACGTGTATTCGTATTGGTGCCGCTGATGAGGCGCACCGAGGGTGTCCCAGCGGTCGATCGTGGGGCTCTGCGCCCAGGTGGCGTGCGCCCGGGCCTCGAGCCGGTGCCCGACGCGGGCCTCCGCGTGGTGCTTGGCGGTGGTGAACAGGTCCACCACGGTGTCCTGGAGGAGTCGGTAGTAGCGGGCCCGGAAGAGCGCCGTGTCGGCGACGGCCTCCGGCGTTTGTCCCCACACGTGGCCCGCACCGGCGGTCGCGCCGAGATCACCGACGAAGTCCTCCTGGCCGTACGTGAAGTACACGAGCCACTTGGCGAAGTCGCGATACTGCTCGCCGTGGAGTTCGGCGAAACGCGCGGCCAGCGCGGGCGTCACGTAGCGCACCGCGAACTGCCCGTGGTCGTGGTGGGAGAAGTAGTGCCAATCCTGCTGGATGTGCATCTCGTCGCTGTACAGCCCGTGCAGCTTCACGCCGGCGTCGAGGTAGCGATCGACGAGGCCCGTCAGGAAGGGCAGCGCCTGCGGGCTGAAATAGTCGAGCTCCGGCGTACGGTATTGCTGCACCACCAGCACGCGGTCGAAGCCCGCCAGATCGGCCCGGCCGCTGCCGTGCACCCGCACCCGCACGGCCTCGAACGTGCCGGCCTTGTGGACGAGTCCCTCGAACACCTCGGTCTCGGCGGTGTCGGTGATCTCGACGATCTCGGCCGGGTCGACGACCTTGTGCGGCGTGCCGCGTAGATCGCGCTCGCGGAAGGCAAACACGCGCACCCCGGCGTCCTCGAGCGCGATCGAGCCCTTGTTGTTCGTCCAGCGGCGCTGCCGCCAGAGGGCCACGCTGTAGGCACCGGTGGACTTGTCGCGAAGCCCCTTGCGGTAGTGCATCCACTGCCCCGACTCGCCCGTGGCCTTGCGAAAGCCGGGGCCGATCTCGAGCGGGCTCAGGAGGCTCAACTCGAGGCCGATGCCGTACTCCGCCGCGAAGCGGCTGATCTTGCCGATGCGCTCGATGGCGGCATCGGTGTCGGGCAGGTAGGCCCGAGGTGTGGCGTCGGCCGGCTGGCGATACTGGCCGAAGAAATGGTCGTGGGCGAGGATCAAGGTACGGTGCCCCGCGGCCCGGGCCCGCTCGCAGACCTGCCGCAGCGATTCCACGCGGGGCTCGCCCGTGAGGCTGAGATTCACCGGCTTGTCCGGGTCGGTCAGATCGTCGAGCTGCTGGTCGTTGACGAGCACGAGATTGGGCTTGCCCAGCTGGAACGCCCACGGGCCGGGGTAGGCGATGAGTTCGCCGGCGTAGCGGAGCTCAGGCACCGGTGCGGACTGTGCGACGACCGCTGTGGCAGCGAGCAGAATCGCGATAGACGCGCGAAGTACTGCAGACGAGGTGCGTGGCATGGCGGTGGGCGGGCGTCGGCAGCGTGGATGGATCGCGGGGCGGGAACGCTGCTTCGATGCTATCTTGCTCCAGAGACGATAGCACGACCATGAAACTTCTGCTCGAGGATCGTGGTCAGCGTCGCTTTGGCGACGTGCCGATGGTGATCTCCCGGCAGGGCTGGTGGGCCTTGCGGTATTGCATCGGCGACAACCCCACGGCTGTCTTGAACACGTGGCAGAGTTGCGCCGCGTCGGTGAATCCGGCCCGCACGGAGACTGTGAGCAGTTTGTGGTCGGTCTCCACGAGTAGGCGCTTCGCTTCTGTGATCTTCGTGCGCTGCAGTTCGTCGCGGATGGTCCTGCCCATGACACGCTGAAACTTGCGGTCGAGCAGCCGGCGGGAGACGCCGACCGTCGTCGCCACCTCCTCGGCTGAGAGGTCGGTGCAGCCTCGGGCCTTGATGAGCTTGATGGCTCGCCTGATGTCGGGATCCTCTACTGCGAGCACGTCGCTGCTCCGACGCACCATGATGCCCGCCGGCGGCACGAGCAGGACCGCAGACAACGGTTTTCCCGCCCGCATCGCCTCGTCGAGCAAGCGTGCCGCCTCGCGACCGATGCGGGCCCGGTCGTGGGTCACGCTCGTGAGGGCTGGAGTCGCCAGGTCGCAGAGCGCGTCGTCGTCGCCGATCACCGCCACGGCCACCTCATCGGGCACCAGAAGCCCCTGCTCCCGGCAGACCTCGAGGATCTGCAGGGCCTGCACGTCGTCGGCAGCGACGATGCCAACGGGCTTGCGCAGGCTCGCGAGCCACGCGGCGAGCGCCTGCTGCGTTGGCTCACTGGATCGCCGCAGCCGGATGCCGGCCCGCGGCGGTGCGAAGACGTCGACGACGCAGCCCGCCCCCTCGGCGTGCCGCACGACGGTCTCACAGCGGCCAGCCATGCCGCCGGCGCCGGGAACGACGCCAAACTGCCGCAGCCCGTGCTCGACAAAATGCGACACCGCCAACCGGACCGCAGCGTCGTCGTCAGGGTAGATGCCTGGCAGCTGGTCGGCCGGCAGGCGCGGGCGCACATGTATGACCGGCCGCCGGCCTCCGCGCCACGCTGCGGGCAAAGCCCGCTCGGGCAGGCCGCTGATTATGCCGTCGCCCGACCAGCGGAGGAGCCAGCTGGGAATCGGGGCCTGCCGTTCGCGGTCGTCGAGCCTGACGAACCAGCCCGACTGCCGGGCCATCCACTGCGATACGCCCGCGAGCACTCCGCGGCTGAACGAGGTGGCCGCCTCCATTACGATCGCCACCTCTCGGGCGGCGGTGCCAGCCTGCTGGGCAGTGGTGCATGTGTGCATTGGCATGGGGATCACCCAGGCCCCGAACGACTCGTCGGAGCCTCTGTGCGCCACGGTAGGGCACGACCAGGGGACGGGTCCATAACCCAAATCCACCCGCACATGACTCCAAGCGTCATCGGGTGGTTCAAAGCCAGACCGGCCGAAAGGGCCTACTCGGCTTGCGCGGGAGCGACTGCAGTGACCCGCACGGCGCCGCCCTGCTCGGCCGTGATGTCGATCACGCGATCGTGCAGGTGGATGCCTGTAATTGTGAGTGATGGCCAGGCCGCTGGAAGCCGGGGGGTTACCTCGAAGCCCTCGGGCGTGGGCCTGAACCCCAGAAACCCGTAGAGCATCACCTGCGGCACGAGCACACTCTCGACGAACTCCTGATCGAGGCCGAGGCCGCCGGCCGGGCCCCCTCCCTGCAGCGTGCCGCGGCCGGGCTTCGCGTAGTAGGGGCGATAACCGCCCTCGGCCTGCACGTCGCGAAACCAGGCGAGGATCTCCTCAAGCCGTCGCCAGGCGTCGTCGGGCCCGTTCACGTCGAGGCGCGCCATGATGTCGTAGTAGCTGAAGCCGAGGACCGCGCCGCCGTCCTGCACCTGGCCGCCCCAGGGGATGTCTTGCGGTCGGCTCCAAGCCCAGACATAGCTCTCGACGTTGCGCAGCGTCGTGGCCCGAGGCCCGAACCGCCAGTGGTAGATGTCGGCGCCGCGCGACGTGTCACCCTCGACCTCCCGCTTGCCGTCGAGCCAGTCGAGGATGCTCCTAGCCTGTTCGGACGAGGCCAGGCCGGCGTCGATCGCCTCGAGGTTCAGGATCGAGAAGCCATAGTCGTAGGCCTTCCCCTCGGCGTCGATCCAGCCTATGAATCGGCCCGTCGCCGGGCTCCAAAATCGGCGCTGGAACTCCTCGCGGACGGCGTCGGCGAGCGCCGTCAGGTCGTCGGCCGCAAATGGGCTACCGTCGGCGGGGATGCCCCAGGCCGGATGGGACGCGATGGCACGTTCGAGGTCGGCCATCCGCCGCAGGGCGGTGTAAAGATAAATCGTGGCGTAGGCGTCGTGACCGCCAAACGGGAGCAGATCCCAGTAGTTGTTGCCGACGCCC
>CAZDTC010000069.1:0-8779 GCA_964508125.1 uncultured Candidatus Kuenenia sp. | reverse complement strand
CGTCGTAGTGGCGGAAGGCGAGCATGTTTTTGGTGGACGGACCCTCGAACGTGATCCGGCCGATGCCGGCGAATGCGTCTGCCATGGGGAGTTCCTTGCAAATCGGGTGCGCGAAAACGAGCAGCAAGGATACCGGGCAGAGGGCCGTTTGTCGTTGCCGGGATCCCCCCGACGGGTTCCGCGTTGACTGCCCGCCAGGCGGAGCCTATCTTTCACAAAAGGCGTTGACAGAGGCTTTTTTCAGGAGCAGGAGGGGCGGTGCTCCATCTCCACATGAACCGCACGATGAAAGCGATGACGTGGGGGCGCGTGAGCCGCCACGGTTTCACCCTCGTCGAGTTGCTGGTCGTGATTGCGATCATCGGCATCCTCATCGCCATGCTGCTGCCGGCGGTGCAGTCGGCGCGGGAGGCTTCCCGACGGGCGAAGTGTCAGGCGAACATCAAGCAACTGGGGCTTGCGCTTCACAATTATCACGATGCCCAAAAGCGGTTCCCGCCGGGGAACCAGGGCATGGTGGACAACTGTAGCGCCGCCAACAACAGCAGCGCGAACAATTGGGGAAGGGCCGGCTGGAGCTGGTCGGTGTTCCTGCTGCCGCACCTCGAGCAGCAGCAGCTTTCGGATCGGCTGCTCGTGAACTCCGGCAGCGGCCAGGTGGTGTGCGGAAGTCCGAGCGGCTCGCAGGCAACCCTGGCTAATTCAGGCGGACGCAATCAGGTCGCGCTTCAGCAGACTCCGCTCGAGGTGTTCGTCTGCCCCAGTGCCGGTGACGGCAAGTTGAATTTCGGCCCGGGGGCGGCGGCGTCGGCCGGCAAATACGCCAAGTCGAATTACAAAGGGGTCGCCGGCGCCGACAGCGCTCAGTTCGACGGTGTGGGCGACACCCTTCCCGATGGATCGGCGGGGGTGGTGTATGGGCTGTTTCGGCGGATCCCCTTCATGCGAGCCGGTGTGTGGGGGAACGCGGGCGATTGGGTGTACGTGCGGGCGAAGGACGTTTCCGACGGCCTTTCGAAGACGCTGGCCTTCGGGGAAACCTTCTGCAATGTGAGTTCCGGAACCCCGCTTGGAAAGATCGACTCGACGATCGGAACCCTGCCCTCGAATGGCATGTATCGAGGGGGTGTCTGGGTGGGGGCGATCTCCGGTGAATTGCCGAACGGAATGACGGTGGGCATCCTTCAGCCCGGCGCGAGCAGCAGCAACGGCACTCTCAAGGGCTCCGGCCAGTATGCCTTCTCCAGCCGGCATCCCGGCGGGGTGCTGTTCGGCATCGCCGACGGCAGTTGCCGATTCATCAGCGAAAACGCCGATGCGACGACGCTGACGTTGATGGCGGTGATCAGCGACGGGCAGTCGGCGAGGCTTGAATGACGGTGTCGTCGCGCCCCGGTGTGATTTCGGCAACGGTCGCGTGCGCTGCGATCCTCACGGCGGTCGGATGCTCGTCGCGGCCCGCCGACCAGCCTCCGCTCGGCCGCGTGCGCGGCAAGGTGACGATGAACGGCCAACCGCTGCCCGGTGTCGATGTCGTGTTTGCCCCGGACAAGGGCCGGCCGTCCGTGGCGACCACAGATCAAGTCGGCCGCTACGACCTCTCCTACATCAACACCACGAAGGGAGCCAAGGTGGGGCCCCACAAGGTGTTCATCAGGCCCGCCGAAACGTCTCCAGACGAGGTTTCGGGCGACGGCTCGAAGCCGGCGGCTCCGCGGCCCGCCGTGCCTGCGAAATACAACAAGAAATCCGAGCTCACGGCGGAAGTGAAGGCGGGCAGCAACACGATCGACTTCGCGCTCGAGTCGAAGTGACCCGTCCGGGCCTGGGGGCTCCGGCAAGGCGGGCAGGATGCGCGGGCGGCCGCGGAAACAGGCCACGCTCTGGCCGAGCCTGCCGATTGAGAGCATTGTGACGGCCGTGCGGCACCGCGGCGGGCCCGGCCGGCTCGATCGCCTGACTGGTCGCCCGCCAAGGCGGATCGCGCTCCACATGGGATGGCGGCTCATCAGCATCGTTGCGGCCATGGCGGCGATCGCAGCTGCCATGCCGGCAGCTCCCTGCCGGGGCCAGGCCTGGCCGGAGTTGAACACCGACCGCGACGCCTTCACGCCCTCCACGTTTTGCGTCGATCCGGGCCGGTTTCTCGCCGAGGCGTCGTATGTGTACATCGAAAACCGCGAGGGCCAGCCGACCAACAGTTATCCCGAGCTCCTCTGCCGGCAGGGCGTGAGCGACTGGCTCGAGCTGCGGTTTGGCGTGAACTACGACGTCAACTCGCAGGGCAGCGTGGTGACGAGCGTGGAGGCGGGCGAGGTCGACGAGCCGGGCCAGGTGTCGCACGAATCGAGCGTGCTCTATGGGCTCAAGGCTGCGCTCTCCGAGCAGGACGGACTGATTCCCCAGGCCTGCTTCATCATGGAGGGCGACACGCCGATGCAGGGCGAGCACTATGGCACGGTGCCGATCGCGACGGCGGTCGCCGGCTGGGAATTGCCGTTCAGGGTCGCCGCGCCCGGCGCGCGGCCGTGGCGGCTCGACACGGCCCTCCGCTATTCCTATGTCGAAGGGAAGGACTTGTGGTTCAGTCGCTGGGGGCCGTCGGCTGTGCTGCGCGTCCCGATCACGCAGCGGTTCGAAACGCACGCCGAATGGTTTGGAACTTTTTCCGACGGGCTTGCGCGCAACACGAGCCGCCCTTTCTTCAGCCCGGGCTTTCACTTCGTCGTCACGCAGCGATTCGAAATCGGCTTGCGTGTCGGCTGGGGCCTCACGCGCGACGCGGCGAATTTCTTCTCCGACGCGGGCTGCGCGTGGCGGTATTGAGCCCGCGGATTCGTCCCTCAATCTGCCCGATTCGTCCCACGCGCGCCCGATTCGTCCCTCCGCGCGCCCGATTCGTCACATTTCTCGGAAAGGTGCTTGACGGCCTGGAAATCGAGTGCTTTTATGGACGTAGCGGATGACTGAAGCCGGTTTTCGGACAGCCATTCGGGGTCTGGGGTGCTCGCGGGAACTGAATCCTTTTTGGCCGGGGGAAACACGATGTCGAGCTTCAAGTCACCTTCACGAATCGCAGCGATCGGATTGGTCCTCGCAGCAGGTCTCCTGGCCGTTGCCCAGAAGCCGGCGGTAGCCCAGACGAATGGCACGTGGTCGTCCACGACCGGCGGCAGTTGGCCCACGAACTCCAACTGGACTGGCAACCAAATCGCGACCGGCGTGAGTGGCTCCGCCCAATTCTCGTCCTCGATCACGGGAATTCAGATTGTCACGCTCGATGGCGACCGAACCATTGGCTTCATGAGGTTCACCTCCGCTGGGAGCGCCAACATCCACAGCCTGCAGATGGGCACGAGCGGCACCCTCACGCTCCAGACCAGTTCGGGAAGCCCGAGCATCGACGTTCAGTCGAGTCGCAGCGGCATCATCGGCGTCACCCTGGCTGGATCGCAGGGATTCACGAAGGTTGGCGCCGGCACGCTGTATCTCGGAGGCACCAGCACCTACACGGGCCAGACGTCCGTGAGCGTCGGCACGCTCGAACTCACGACGCCGAACTCCTTCGGTGCGTCGGGGGCCGGCAACGAGACCGTCGTCAGTGGCAATGGTCCTGCGAGAGTGCGGATCGGAGGCACCACCTCCACCTCGGAATCGTTCATCATCAGTGGAACGGGCGTCTCCAACACGGGAGCGATCAATTTCGGATCGTCTCAGGGCGGAGTGAACACCACCGGCACCATCACCGGCCAGATCACGCTCTCGGCGGACGCGCAGATCGGGGCCGCAGGAGGCAGCTTTGGAACGCTCGACCGCCTCGGCCCGGGAAGCGCAGTCGACAATGCCGGATTTCGTCTGAGCTATACAGGCGGTGGGTCGCTGACGGTAAACAGCCCCATCACTGGCGCCGGCGCCTTCGTGCACAACGGTTCCGGCACCGTCTTGTTGGCGGCCGCGAATACCTTTTCCGGATCCACAGCGATCACCGGCAACGGCGTTATCCGGCTCGGAACCGGTGGATCGGGCGGCTCGCTTTCAACGAGCAGTGCTATTTCGTTGGCGGCGGCCGCGTCGACGTTCGTCGTGGATCAGAGCGACACCGTGACTCAGGGCGTCGACTTCAGCGGCGCCGCCATCACGCCCTCGGTCGGTGGTTCTGGGATTGGCAACTTCACCCAGGCCGGCAGCGGCACCACGATTCTCACCGCCGCAAACTCCTACACGGGCGCGACCACTGTCGATGCCGGCACGCTGCTCATCAATGGCAATCAGTCGGCCGCGAATGGTGCCGTGACGGTGGCCAGCGGGGCCACGCTGGGCGGCTCGGGCACGACTGGCGGTGCCGTGACGGTGAATGGCACGCTGTCGCCGGGCAACAGCCCGGGCGTGCTCACGGCCGCGTCGGTCGTCTTGGGCGCGACGAGCACGTCGTTCTTCGAGATCAACGGCACGACGCGGGGCACGCAGTACGACGGCGTGAACATCACCACCGCCAGCGGCCTCACCTACGACGGTGCCCTGTCGATCTCGTTCGGCAACGGCTCGGCCTTCGCCAACGGCACGACGCTCGACCTTTTCAACTTCACGGGCACCCCCTCGGGCAACTTCACGAGCGTGACGTCGACCGGCTTCTACGCGGGCACGTGGACGCTCGCGAGCGGCACATGGTCGCTGACGACGAGCGAACAGAAACTCACGTTCACTCCGTCGACCGGCGATCTGATCGTGGCGGTGCCCGAGCCCTCCACGCTCGTGCTCCTCAGCGGTCTGGCGGTAGGCGGATTCCTCCTCCGCCGTCGGCGTGCCGCCAGGGCAAAGTGACTTTCCAAGGATTTCAGTAGAACAACGAATTCATCACTCCAACACGAGGTGACGCTCATGTCCTCCTGTCGAATTCTGGTTTCTCCGCGCACGTCCGTGCGCAGGCGAATGCTGTTTGTCGCATCGGCCGCGCTAGCCATCGTGGTCGTGCACGTGAACCCAGCGCAGGTTCACGCCCAGAGCGGCACGTGGAGTTCGGCGGGCGTCACTTCGTGGAACAACACCGCGAGGTGGACCGGGGGCGTCGTCGCCGGCGGAACGAACAACACCGCGACATTTACGGTCGGCGGAACCGCCACTTTGCTGAGCAACATCGTGCTCGGCAATCTCACCACCGGTGCTACGCGGGTGCAGATCAGGTCGGGCACGCAAGCCAATTACGTGGACCTGACGAATGAGCAGATCGAGTTCGCGACGACGAGCGGCGTGCCCGCGATCACCAACGCCGGCCGGCTCGACATGTTCGCGATCATCGCCGGCTCTCAGGGCTTGACGAAGGCGGGCGCCGGGACCATGTACCTCAACCGCCCAAACACCTACACAGGCGTGACCACGATCACGACCGGACAGGTGCGCCTGGCCCAAAACAACGGCTTGGGGGATAGCAGCGTTGGAAACGGCACCGTCATTCAAAGCGGCGCGCAACTGCGGCTCGACAATGCATCGACGTCATCGGGTGTGACGGGGATTCAGACCAACGAGCCATTCACGATCGCTGGAGACGGCGTTTCAAACCTCGGCGCCCTGCGCTCGGAGGCCGGCACCGGCAACGCCTTCAACGGCCCGATCACGCTCTCTGCGAATGCGAGCATCAAGGCTGCTGCGGTTGCGCCGCTCACGCTCGGCGGGGCGATCAACGTCGGTTCGAACACGCTGTCGCTCGACGACTCGGGTGCCTTTACCGTGAGCGGAGCGATCGCCGGCACGGGCAATCTCTCCTACACCGGAACGGGAGGCCTCTCGCTGTCCGGCGTCAACACGCTCACGGGAACCACGACGGTGACCAACAGCGGCGCGCCCGTCGTCGTGAACGGCTACCTGGCCGGGCTGATGAACTTCACCGGCGTGAGCGGCAGGAATCTGATCGGCTCGGGCACGTTCGCGGGAGGGTTGTTCGTCGGGAATACGGCCGTTCTCGCCCCCGGCGCCGCCGTGGCCGCCGATTACAACACGCTCACCTCGAGCGCGCTCGAGGTTCAGAGCGCGACCGTGTCGCTGGGGATTCAGAATGCGTCGACGTATGACAGGCTCGTGATGACGGCCGGGTCCGGCGGCCTCACGCTTGGTGGTACGACCGGCCTGACGCTTGATTTCGCGAGCCTGCTGCCCAATTCCTCGTCGCTGCAACTACTGAACTTCACGGGACTGACAGGAAACTGGCAGACCGTCGTCTCGACCGGGTCGTACGCGGGCTCGTGGACCCAAAGCGGCGATGTCTGGTCGCTGGGAAATGTCGGCACGGGGGGCTCGCAGACGCTCTCGTTCACCCAGTCGACCGGCGTGCTCGCGGTGGTGCCGGAACCGTCGACGCTCGTGCTCCTCGGCGGAGTCGCCGCGGCGGCGGGCCTGACCCGCCTGCGGCGTCGAATGCCACGCTGAAATCTTGCCTGCTCGACCCGTTTCAAGGTATTGTTTCAGGAGGAGAAGGATCTGAGAAACGCCGAGGAGGGGTGGGGCATGCGTCGATACCGTGCGTGTGGGGTTCGTCGTTCACGTGGCGGTTTGTCGCCAGGCTTGGCGCTCGTGGCGGCGGCCTGCTTGTTTTCGCCCCAGGATGCCCGGGCCCAGAGCGGCACGTGGGCGTCTGGCACGGGGGCATGGAGCGACGCCTCCAAGTGGACCGGCGGAACCGTCGCGAACGGGGCCGGTAACACGGCAACGTTCACGACATCCGGCTCGAACGCAATCACGCTCGACTCGGATCGCACGATCGGGGCGATCGCAGTCACCACCGCGAACAGCAACCGGCCAATCGGCGGGTCGACTTTCACGCTCACGCTCGCGACGGCGGCGGGCTCCACCCCGACCCTCTCGGGTACGACGGGCTCGACTCTCAGCATCGCGCCGATCGTCGCCGGCACGCAGGGCTTTCTCAAGACGGGTGCAGGGACGCTCAACCTGACTGCGGCCAACACGTTTACGGGCACCGCCCTGCTTCAGGCCGGCACGACTGCGATCACGAATGTCGCCGCGCTCGGAGCCTCCGGCGCCGGCAATGAAACCGCCGTTTCCAGCGGCGCCCAGCTCCAGATCTCGACGGGCGGGACGCCCATTACGATCGCCGAGTCGTTCTCGATCGCGGGCCGCGGCAATCCGACGAATATTGCCGCCAGTGGTGGCGGCGCGATTCGGATTCTCGCGAGCAACGTCACGCTCGCCGGCGGCATCACGCTCACCGGAACCGCGGAGATTTTTCCCAACAGTTCCTCCAGCCTCACAGTGTCCGGCCCCATAACCGGCACCGGGGGATTCATCGCCCGAGGTTCGGGCGCCTTCAACATCACCGGCAATATTTCGCACACCGGCTGGCTCAACCGCTGGTCGGGCGGCAGCGGCGTGGTGACGCTCTCTGGCAGCAACTCGTATACGGGTGCCACCGCCATCGATAGCGGCCCAGCCGTGCTCAACAACGCTTTTGCACTGCCGGCAGCAACGGCTCTTTCCGTGACCGGGGCAGCCGGCCTGCTCGACCTCAATGGCAACGACACCACGATCCGCACGTTCGGATGGCGGGAAGACGGTGTGAATGCCCCGAACCAAAACAACAGCACGGGCGGAACCATCACCGACAATTCCGCGGCCCAGGGCACCACGACGATCACGGTGACGAGCGGCAGTTTCGTGCTTGGCACGGCGATCAATGACGGGTCATCCGGCCGCAAGGTGGCGTTGCGGGTGGCGGCGGGCGACATGGCAAATATCGAGTTGATGAACGCGACGAGCACGTTCTCCGGGGGCCTGACGCTCCTGCACGGCTCCGGCCGGGGCACCCGACTGAATATTCAGGATCCGCTCGTGAACATCGGCTCGCCCAGCGCGATCGCGGCGAGCATCTTCGGCACCGGCACGGTGACCGTGGGGCTCGGGCCGACCGACAAGGCGCAGTTCTACATGGGCCCGGGCACCTACTCCGGTGGCGTGGGCTCGACGGTGCTCAACGATTTCGTGTTCAACACACAAGCCGGTGCCGACACCCCCGGCGGCGTGCTGCTCAACGCCACCGAGGCGACGTTCGCGGGGACGATCGTTTCCGGATCGACGTCCGCCAGTTTCGCCACCGGTTCGCTCGTGCCCTCGAGCGTCGCCGTGCTCACCGGCCGGGTCACGAGCGCAGGCTCGAGCGGCGGGCTCCGGCTCGTCGGCAACGGGCAGATCCCGGGCATCACCGTGCGGCTCGCCAACCAGACGGGCGCGGCGAATGACTATCAGGGCCTGACCAGCGTCGAGCCCAACACGACGCTCGCGCTTGGTGCGGCTGATCAGGTGCCGAATGGCGCCGGCAAAGGCAATGTGAGCGTCGTGGGCGCGTTCAACCTTGGCGGTTACAGCGACACGATCAACGGCCTCACTGGCTCCGGGATCGTGGATGGCAACAGCGGCACGCCGGTGCTCACTGTCGGTGACGGCGACGCCACCGCGAGTTTCGGCGGCGTGCTTCGCAACACGTCGGGCGTGCTCTCGCTCGTGAAGATCGGCTCGGGGGTGCAGACGCTCGCAGGCGCCAACACCTTCACCGGCCCCACGACCGTGTCGCAGGGCACGCTGCAGTTGGCGACGGCCAACGCGCTCTCCTCGAGCGCCGTGACGGTGGCCGCCGGGGCAAAGCTCTCGGTGGGCCCGCAGGTGGCGGCCGTGGTGCCGTCGCTCTCGAACAACGGCCTCGTCGACGTCGGCCTCGGCGGCCTCACGATCACCGCGGGGCAGAACGCCGCGGGGATCGTGGCCGGGATCGTGGCCG
>CAZDTC010000068.1:0-8839 GCA_964508125.1 uncultured Candidatus Kuenenia sp. | reverse complement strand
ATCTACCCATCGGCTCCTCCACATTGCACCGACCGTCTCTGCCGCCTCCCCTTTCTAGTCGAGGAGGATTCGGGGAGCCCGAAGCCGGCGCGCGGGTTAACGGCGGGCGAAAGCTGCATTGCGGCGGGTTGCCCAGTCGCCCTATAGTCCCGCCCCCATGGACGCTGCCAGCCCCTCCGCCGAACTTACGGACGCCGATCTTCTCGCACACGGCCGCGAGATCCTGCGCGCCGAAGGGGAGGCCATCCTCGGATCGGCCGATGCGCTGGGCGACGCGTTTGCGCAGGCGGTGCGCACGATTGCCAGTTGCACCGGGAGCGTGGTCGTGACCGGGATCGGCAAGGCCGGGCTCGTGGCCCGGAAGATCTCGGCCACGCTCGCCTCCACCGGCAGCCCGAGCCACTTTCTGCATCCGGCAGAGGCGCTGCACGGCGACCTCGGTGCCCTGCGCGGCGACGACGTTGTGCTCGCGCTCTCGCAGTCGGGCGAGAGCGAGGAGGTCACGCGGCTCATGCCACACGTGGCGGCCCGCCGCATCCAGATCGTGGCGCTCACCGGCTCTGCACAGAGCACGCTCGGCCGGGCGGCCGATGTGGTGGTGCCGACGGGCAGCGTCTGCGAGGCTTGCACGCTCGGCCTCGCCCCCAGCACGAGCACGTCGCTGATGCTCGCCCTCGGCGATGCGATCGCGCTCGTCACCAGCCGCCTGCGCCGGTTCACCCGCGAGGATTTCGCAGCGCGGCATCCCGGCGGCAGCCTCGGGCGGCAGTTGATGCGTGTCGAGGACGTGATGCGGCCGCTGACCGCCTGCCGCACGGCCCGCGTTGCAGATACGGTGCGCGAGGTGTTCGTACGGCCGCTGCCGGCGCGGCGTACCGGAGCCGTGATGATCGTCGATGACGGCGGAAAGTTGACGGGCATTTTTACCGACAGCGACTTGGCACGGATGTTCGAACGTCGGAACGACACCGCTCTCGATCACCCGATCGGCAGCGTGATGACCGCGCGGCCCACGACCGTGCCCTTCGGCACCCGGCTCAGTGATGCGCTGGCGATCCTCGAGGCACGGCGCCTGAGCGAATTGCCCGTCGTCGACGAGACCGGTCGCGTGGTGGGCCTGCTCGACATCGTCGACCTCGTTGGCCTCGTGCCGCCCGAGATGCTCGAACGCCCCTTGGTTGCAGCCTCCCCGCAGGCCTCCGCTGCCGCCTGAGCCTGCCGCGGCTCGTCTCCACGATCCCATGCACACTTCGGCGAATCTCCACGATGCCCTCCATCAGCGACTCGCGCAAGTGAAGCTTTTGCTCGTCGATGTCGATGGCGTGCTCACCGAGGGGGGCGTGACATGGACCAACGAGGGGATCGAGCAGAAGACGTTTCACATCCGCGACGGCCTCGGCATCCGGCTCTGGCAGCGGGCCGGTGGCCGCACCGGGATCGTCACGGGGCGGGCGAGCCGGGTGGTGCAGCTCCGAGCCGAGGAGCTCGGAATCGGGATCGTACGGCAGGGTGTCGAGGACAAGCTCGAGACCACCGCGGCGATCCTGGCCGAGTGCGGCGTGACCTGGGAGCAGACGGCATTTGTGGGCGATGACCTTCCGGATCTGGCGGTGATGATGCGCTGCGGCGTGGGTGTGGCGGTGGCCAACGCGGCCCCCGAAGTGATCGAGGCGGCCGCGATCGTCACACGGCTGTCCGGCGGCCAAGGAGCCGTGCGCGAGGTGATTGAGCAGCTGCTCAAGGCCCGCGGCAGTTGGGAGGCGATCGTGCGCCGTTACCAGCCGGCGACTGCGTGACTCGAGCGAATACGGGCGGCCTACCATGGAACATCGCCTCGGACGCACGCTGCGGGTGTTCCTCGTCGCGCTCTCCATGGCGGGTTTCTATCGGCTCGCCGTGGTGCCGTGGGTGGAACCGCGGCTGAAGGACACCGCCACGGCGCTCGAACTCTCGCCGGAGCAAGCGGCGGCGATCCGCGCACGGGCCGACCAGCGGCTGGCGGCACTGGGCGACGTGTTTCCCGAGGGATCTTGGGAACGCGACGAGCCGATCGTGCTCGAGAGCCGGCAGATGCGATTACTGTTCAAGCAATACCACTCGCTTCCCGACGGCCGTGTCAACCTCGTGCCTTGCACGCTCGTGATGCTGCCCGATCGCAACCGTACGGTTGCTGGCGAAGGGGGAGGGCGCACGCTCGTGATGCAGGCTCCACAGGGGGCGGTGCTCGAGTTCGACGAGCGGCTGGATCTGCGACAGGGAAAACTCGCCAGGCTGGTTGGAGGAAGCCTGCGAGGACGCGTGACGATACGCGGCACACCTTCGAGCGAGGGCGCTGACGATGAGATCGAGATCGTGACCCGCGATGTCGAACTCGCGGAGCTCGAGATCAGAACGACCGAGATGGTGCAGTTTCGCTACGGCCGCTCGACCGGTAGTGGCCGGGCGCTTGTGGCGGCACTGGTGCCCAAGGCTGGCGGACCTGCGGCCCAGGGCCCGAATATCGGCGGGGTCGATTCGATCCGGCTCGACCGTGACGTGAAGATGCGGCTCGAGGGTTTTTCCAGCGGCCTCCTCGCCGGGCCCGATATCCCCCGTCCGGCTGCGGCATCGGCGGTCGCCGCCGAGCAGCCGCCGGTGTTCGTCAGCTGCCGCGGGGCGCTGTGCATGAACGTGTCGGCCAACGTGATCACCTTTGAGGATCATGTCGACGTGGTGCGCACGGCCGCCGATGGCGCGACCGATCAGTTGGCCTGCGAGTTGCTCGCGATCGTGCTCGCGCGGCGCGAAGCCAAGCCCGATGGAACCGCGGCGGCCGGCGGTCTCGAGCCGGTGGAAATCCAGGCCCGCGGCACCCCCGTGATCGCCAGATCGACGGCGGCCGAACTGGAGGCGAAGGGGGCCCGGCTGGGCTATGAAATCGCCACACGCCGGATCCTGCTCGATGGCGAGGAGCCGGTGTCGCTCCTGATGCAGGGCACGGAGATGCAGGCCCGCTCGATCGACTATTGTCCCGGCCCGCCCGGCGATCCAGGCTCGCTGATGGCCGTCGGCCCGGGCTGGCTGAAGGCCCGGTCGCCGGGATCGCCGCCAGTCGAGGCCCGCTGGCAAAAGTGGCTACGGATGCGGCCCGACGGCGCCGGTCATGTGGCCTCGCTCGCAGGCGATGCCGACGTGACGATCGAGGCCCAGGGCCGCCTCAGCGCGGCGGAGATGCACCTCTGGCTCGACGTCGTACGCGGGGCCGATCAGGCCCAGCCTCAGGTGCTCGCATCGCGCGGGCCCAATCTGGCCGCAGTGAAGCCGGCGCGGATGCTCGCCCGAGGCATGGTGGAGATCGATTCCGAGCAGCTCGCAACGCGCACCGAGCGGCTGGAAATGTGGTTCAAGCACGTCGCGCCGGCGCCGGTGGCTGCGGGCGATGCGCCCCCCGCTGCGGCGCCGCCCGCCGCGGGCGCGCAGCCTTTGGCCCCCTCCGTGGTGAAACCTGTCGAGCCAGCCCTGCCGGCCCGCGGCAAACTGCTCGCCACCGGCGGCCTCGTGCGCGGGCTGGTGAGCATGGCCCCGGGCAACAACCAGATCGAGGAGATTTCACTCGAGAACCAGGTGCAGCTCGTCGAGGAGGCCCGCGGCATGCCTGCGCCTCCCTCGGAGCCGCAGCCCGGCCTCGAGATCACCGGCGACCAACTGCAGTTGTCGCGGCCCACACGGTTCGACGCCCGCGCCGTGGTGTCCGGCCGCCCGGCACGCGTGCGCGGCCGCGGCCTCGACCTCGAGGGCCCGCTCGTCGAGTTCGACCGCGGCCGCAATCGACTGCTCGTGGACGGCGCCGGCACGCTCGGCCTACCGATGACGCAGGCCACGAGTGGCTTCGAGTCTCTCGGCATGGTCGGCGGAGCGGCGCCCGCCCCGGCTGTTCCCGCCGCTGGAGAGCCGGCTGGCCGGCTCGTTGTCGCGTGGCAGGGGCGGATGGATTTCGACGGGCTCACGGCCCGGTTCGTCGATCGCGTGGTCACCACCAGCGGCGCCACGGCGGTGCACGCGGGCTCACTCGACGTCGTCTTCACTCAGCCGCTCGATTTCAGCGCCGAGGGGATGCAGCGGGGAGCGCCGCGCTCGGACGTGGCCCGGATCGCCTGCGGCAGCGGCGTGCGGATCGAGAGCCAGTCGACCGCCGCCGACGGCTCGCGGTCGCTCGAGAAGCTCTTCGTGCGCGACCTCGTGTTCGACCGCGCGACGGGCGATGTGGCGGGCACCGGCCCGGGGCGGCTGCAGAGCACGCGGTTTGGGCAGGGGCCCGCGCTTGCGATGCCAGCGGCCGCCGTGCCAGGCCAGGCGGCACCGGCGCCACCTCCGCCGCGGCCCGACGAGCTCACCTATCTCGGCGTCGATTTTCAGAAGGGGCTGCGGGGCAACATGCAGCGCCGGCAGATGGAGTTTCACCAGCGCGTCGAGGCGATCTGGGGGCCCGTCGCCGGGTGGGGCGACACGCTCGACCCCCATTCTCCGTCCGGCCTGCCGCCGCGTGCCGTCGCGATCACGAGCGACGTCCTCGGCGTGGCCCAGACGCCGCCCGCGCCCGGACAGCGACGGACGTCGATCGAGCTGATGGCCGGCGGCAACGTGCTCGTGGAGGGAGACTCGCTCACCGCCCGAAGCGCGCGGCTGAGCTGGAGCGAGGCGAAGGACCTGCTCGTGTTCGAAGGCGACGGCCGCAGCGACGCCCAACTCTTCCGCCAGTTGAAGGTGGGCGCCCCGATGTCGAGCGCGTCGGCCGGCAAGATCCTCTACTGGCGGGCGCTCAACCGCGTCGATGTCGACGACGCCCGCTTCCTCGACCTCGACCAGCTCGGTGGCGGCGGTGCAGCCCCTCGGCTCCCCGGCTTTGGCTCGCCACCCGCCCAGCCCGTCAGCCGCCCGCTGCCGGGCACGTGACTGTGATGGAGGACAGGCTGAAGCCTGTTCTACTGGATGCGGCGGGATTCTTTGTCGAGTGACGAGATGAGAAATTCGACGGCGGCGGTGGCGACTCGCGCCTCGAAAGCAGCGGCGTCTTCACCTGGGAGCCCCTCGAGCACCGACTCGTGCGGGATGCCGAGCGCCACGAGTTTCGAGTGCAGCCGCTGGGCGCCGTCGTGCCAGCGGTGGTCGGCAGGGCTGCTTGCAAACCATTGCTGCCGTGGCCAGTTGAGCGGATGCACATGGAGGATCGCCGTGTCCTGACGGGCGCGCTCGACGTCACCAAACGCTTCCCACAGTGTGTCGAAAAGTTCGCCATCGTCGCGGTCGGCAGCCTGCCGCATGCCGAGGTGGAAGTCGATCGCCGGGGCGATGGCGGCGGCGGTCGGAAACACGTGCGGTTGACGGTAGGCGATCCGGAGAGCGCCCTGGCCTCCCATGCCGACGCCCACGAGCCCGATGCAAGGCGGCTGCACGCCGAATCGGCTGCCGATCTCGGCGACGATCGCTTCGCGCACGAATCGCTCCGGCGTCACCTGCGCATCGAACGCGGGCATGATCCGGTCGAGCCACCAGGAGCGATTCGTGAGCGGAGCGATGGTCGGCAGAGCGGCCCGCTCGATGGCCGCGCGGATTGCTCCCTGCGGCGGCCGGCCATCGAGGCCGTGGAGATAGACCGCCGCCCGACCAGGCACCGGCTCGGGCGGCGCGTGCACGGCGCACGGGTGCCCTGCGATGGCGATGCGAGGCCAGTCGTGAGGGGTGGGGAATGTCATCGGTTTCGTGCCGCGAGAGACGACGTTTCGGGATGCGTGAAATCTGATACTGTAATGTCCTTCATGTACACGTTGCTCAGTTCCGAACAACTCGCGGCCGGAATCGAACGGCTTGCGATCGAGGTGCGGCGCGACGTCGCGGACAGGCCCCTGACCGTGATCGGCGTGCTCACCGGCTCGATCATGGTGGTGGCCGACCTGATCCGACGTCTGGAGGGGCCGGTGCAACTCAACATGGTGTGGGCGAGCAGCTATCGCGGCACGGCCACGTCGCCCGGCCGGCTCGACCTCAGACTCGACCTCCTTCCCGACCTCGTCGGCCATGACGTGCTCGTCGTCGACGACATCTTCGACTCCGGCCGCACGATGCAGGCGTTGATGGGCGAGCTGAAAAAGCGCGGTGCCGCGCGGGTACGGTCGCTCGTTCTTCTGCGCAAAGAGGGGCGGGCAGAGGTGGTGATGGAGCCCGACTTCGTTGGCTTCGACATTCCCGACGCGTTCGTCGTGGGCTACGGCCTCGACTTCGATGGTCTGTGGCGGCACCTCCCCTACCTCGCCGTCCTCGAGCCCGAGGACATCGCCCGTCACGAGGCGGCTGCGGCTGGCACGCGCGGATGACGGCGGCGAGCCGGAAGTCGATCCTCATGGTGACGCGCGGGCTCGACCCCGTTGGCACCGGCCGGCAGGTCGAACTCGCGGCCGCCGCGTTTCGCGAGGCCGGCTGGGACGTCGCGGTGGCCGTGGGATCGGCCGGGGGCTCGGTGCCTGATCGTCTGGCGGGCCACGGGTTTGCCGTCCACTCGATCGGCCGTCGGCCCGGGTTCGACGCGGCCGCTGCCGCACGGCTCGCGCGGCTGGCGCGTCGGCTGCGGCCGGCGGTGGTGCACGCCTGGGGCCGCTCGGCCGCCGGCGCGGTGGGGATGATCCGGGCCCTGCTGGCGGGAGCGCGGTTGGTCGCGCACGTGGCGACGGGCCCGCGTACAAGGCCGACGGGCTGGGCGCTTGCGCGCTTTGATCGCGTGATTGCCACATCAGCGGGAGTGGCTGGGCGATGCGAGGCCGTGGGCGTGCGCTCGGGAAGGATCGACATCATTCAGCCGGGGATCGTCGCGGCTGAGCCGGCCGGGCTCGAGCGGGCGGACATCGCCCGGCGGCTTGGATTGCGAACGGAGACCCAGTGGACGCTGTGCGTGGCGCCGCTCACGGCCGAGGCCCGCCTCGAGCGGCTGCTCTGGGGGATCGACCAACTTGCAGTCGTGCGCCGCGGAGTCGAGCACGTGCTCGTGGGGCGGGGGCCCCTGCTCGCACGCCTGAATCGTCGGGCTCGGGTGCAGGAACTCTCCGAGCGTCTGCGGATCGTGCCCGACTGCGACTGCCTGCCCGACCTCGTGCGGGCCTGCCAGCTCGTGTGGCAGTCGGGCGACGTCGCCTACGGCGGTGCGATCCTCGATGCGCTCGCCTGCGGAGTGCCCGCGGTGGCGATCGACAGCGATTCTGCGCGGCAAGGCATCGTCGACGACGAAACGGGCCGGATCGTACCGGCTGATCCGGAGAGCGAGTTTCCGCGCCGGGCGTTCAACGTTCTCGAGGATCACGCCTTGGCAACACGGTATGGAGCTGCGGCGCGGGCGCGGGCGGCGGCGCAGTTTCCCGCCGGGCCAGCGCTCGCACGGCATGTGGAGGCGGTGGAGCGGGTGCTGAAGTAGACGTGGGGCGAGCGTCCCGCTTGCCGGGAGTTGGGGACGCATTGGCAACCGGGACGGTCGCCCCACGTCGTCAGGCGGTGAGCGTCGCGCCAGGCTGCATGGCTTTCACTTCGCCTTCTTCGGCGACGAGCGTGCCCGCCTTGTAGACCTGTGCCGGCATCGAGAACATCCGCGCGAGATCGCGGCCCGGTCTGTAGAGCGTGATGTCGGCATCGGCGCCCGGCCCGAGGTGGCCTTTGTGTGCGAGGCCGGCGATCCGCGCGGGGGCTGCCCGCGTGACGATGCACAGCTCCTGGAGCGAGTATTCGCGGTCGAGGCCGGAGAGCGGGCTCCGCCTCCGCACCGCTGGGTGGATGCGGGCGAGGGCCTCGCGCCGGAAGGCTTCGTCGCCGAGGAGTTGCATCAGCACGGGATAGGCCGTGAAGTGCGCGCCGTTGGGATGATCGGTCGAGAGGGCCACACGCCATGGATCCGTTGCCGTGAGGAACCACTCGAGGCCGATCGCCCACTGCCAGGCATGGACCCGGCTCTTCTCCTTGTAGGCGATCGGAAGGACGCCGCAGCCTCCCTCCAGGTGCAGGTCGTGCGACGCCCAGGGTGTGCCCGTGGCGTGGGCGAGATGCTCGGCGGCGGCCGAGTCGCCCGTCATTGCCACCGTGTCGCCAAACAGGATCTGGCCCACGTCGAGCGTGAGGTTTTTATGGGCGTTGAAGTGCTCGACGAGTGGCGCGACGCCCGAGCCAAACGAACCCTCGTCGAGATCGCCACCGGAGTAACTGTGGAACTGGACGTGGGCGAGATGGGCGGGCAGGCCGTCGAAGGTACGCATCGTCTCGAGCATCGTCCGCCAGTTGCCGGGCAGGCCGAGGTTGGCCGTGTGCACGTGCAGCGGATGGGGCAGATGGAGCGAGTGCACGGCCCGGGCGAGCCGCTCGAGGATCTGCCGCGGCGTCACCTGGCGCTCCGGGAGCGGCGTGTCGAGGTCGTGGTGGTCGCCGCGGCGGCCATGTTTCCAGAACGACGGCCCGCCGGGGTTCGCCACCTTCACGGCCCAGCCACGGCCACGGTGGAGTTTTTCGCGCACGAGATCCGCGCAGCGGGCGTGATCGTGGGCTGCAAGGGCGGCGAGCAGGTCGGCGTCGTCGGCGGCGAGCAGATAGATGCCCTTGTCGAGGATCGGCAGGTCGGCGAGCTCGTGGTGCGCGACCGCCGCCGCGCTCGTCGCGATCGCCGCGTCGAACACGGTGGTGTAGCCGAGGGCGGCATAGAGGGCCCCCGTGGCGTGGATCGTGGGCACCGCGGCCGGAGCGGTCGTGCGATGCCGAGCGAGGTGGGGCGCGATCCTGCGGCCGGCGTTCACCTTGGGGCCGGCCACGTGGCTGTAGGGTACGGCGCCCCCCG